>NZ_JAGYZD010000209.1 GCF_018371055.1 Finegoldia magna
CGAAAAATGTCTGAATATTGAAGAAAAATTGAATGACAAATTGAATTTTGCTTTCGATATTGATTTTGGATATTTGTCAGATGATTTCTACGATTCGGGTTGTATGATGGGTGTGAGCGTGTGTATGAATTTGAAGGCTTTGGAGTATTTCAAAAAGATTGACGATATTCAAGATGTTGCAAGATACAGAGGATATATGTTTGAGAAAGCTTTCAATTCTAATACGAAAAGTTCGATTTACAGGCTTACAACAAATGGTCATTTGACAGATCCTGAATATATTATTAATGATATGACGCTGTTGATTGATTCGATTTCTAGAAAGGAAATGGAAAATAGACGCATTTTATTCGAAAATAATCCTGAGTTTAAGGATGATCTTTTGAGAAGTGTGTCGATGCTCAAATATTCAAGGGTTTTGGATGAAATTGAGGGTATGAACAGGATAGGAGATTTACTGATAGCTATCGATTTTGGTATTGTCGATGGGTTTAATGTAGATGAAATTCTTGACTTGTACGATAAGACGAATAAGTTGAAGCTTGAAAAATTTCGCGAAAACAATAATTTGAATCAAAACATTGGCGTTTTGAGAAGCGAAATTATCAAGGATACTTTGGAAAGACAGGTGAAAAATTGAGAAAATCAGATATTTATAATTTGAGAACTGAAGCTGTGTATGAGGCGATTAGTTTGAAGCATGCTGATCTTGGAGTGGAGCATGTTTTGCTTGCGATGTTTAAGTTTGATTTCAAGGCGTCTGAATATTTGAAAAAACACGGTGGAAATTACGAAAAAATTAGAAATTTAATTATAGATGAGTTGGGTTATGGAGACAGCAACGAGACTAATCAAAGAATTAGCCCGAAACTTGAAGAAATAATCACTCAAGCTGTACAGTTGTCCAACACTTACGGCGAAAGGGCGATTACTCCGGAACATATTATGGCGGCTCTTTGCATGGATGGTTCGAACTACGCTAATCATTTGATGAAGAGTACAGGCGTGGATATTATGAAATTGACAGCGGAACTTCGTAAATATTTCTTCATGAAGATGAAGAGAGAACGAGACAATGTTAGCGATAATTCAGCAAATTCTTCCAAGCCAAGTGAGATTGAAAAGTACACTAAGAATTTGAACGAAATGGCGAAAGAAGGAAAGATTGATCCATGTATAGGTCGCGAGGAAGAAATCGAAAGGATTATTCAAGTTCTTCTTAGACGTAAGAAAAACAATCCTGTGTTGATTGGGAATCCTGGTGTAGGCAAGACTGCTATCGTGGAAGGCTTGGCTGTAAAGATTGTCAAGGGCGAAGTGAATGATATTTTCAAGGACAAGGAGATTTTGTCGTTGGATTTGGCAGCGTTGTTGGCAGGAACAAAATACAGAGGAGACTTTGAAGAAAGAATCAAAAAAGTTATCGATACTTTGTCAAATTCTGAAAACAAAATTTTGTTTATAGATGAACTTCATTCGTTGATGGGCGCAGGTGGTGCAGAGGGTGCATTGGATGCATCAAATATTTTGAAGCCATCATTGGCGAGAGGCGATTTGCAAATAATCGGAGCTACAACTATCAATGAATACAGAAAAACTATCGAAAAAGACCAAGCTTTTGAGAGAAGACTTCAAACTATTATGGTAGATGAGCCTTCTGTTTCAGATTCTATCCAAGTTATCGAAGGATTGAAGGACAAGTACGAATCACATCACCACGTTCTAATTAGTGATGAAGCAATCAAAGCTAGTGTTGAATTGTCACACAGATATTTGAACGACAGGTATTTGCCAGACAAGGCGATAGATTTGATAGATGAAGCTCAATCGATGGTTAGAGTGAAAAACTTCACTGGCGGCAAAAATTATGCGAAAATCCTAGAAGAATTAGAAGAAGAAAAACAAGAAGCTATCCAAAATTCTGATTTCTTACTTGCAGCAGAAAAAAGAGATGCAATCAAGGAAGTTGAAGCAGAAATGGAAGAAGAAGACCAAGACGAAAATAAATTGGAGATTGGATTCGACGAAATAGCGAATATTGTGTCACGTTGGGCGAAGGTTCCAGTGTCTAATCTAACAGAATCAGAATCACAAAAATATTTGTTCTTGGCTGATAATTTGAAAAAAGTTGTCATCGGACAAGACAAGGCTATCGATTCTATTTCGAACGCAATTAAAAGAGCGCGTGTTGGACTCAAAAATCCGAATAAACCAATCGGATCGTTTGTATTTGTCGGACCAACTGGTGTCGGAAAGACATACTTGGCGAAAAAACTTGCCAAGGAATTGTTCAACGATGAAAACGCGATGATTAGAATCGACATGACAGAATATATGGAAAAACATTCCGTGTCCAAATTGATAGGATCGCCTCCGGGATATGTTGGCCACGATGATGGCGGACAATTAACTGATATGGTGCGTACGAAACCATATTCTGTAATATTGTTTGATGAAATCGAAAAGGCTCATCCAGATGTTTTCAACACGCTTTTACAAGTTTTGGATGACGGTAGACTAACAGATTCCAAAGGACGTGTGGTTAATTTCAAAGATACTGTAATCATTATGACATCAAACATTGGCGCAAGTGAACTTGAAAGCAAAAATGTAATTGGTTTTAATACTGCAGAAGATGTTGAAGTTGATGAATACAACAGAAACAAAGAAACTATCAACAATGCAATGAAGTCGATGTTCAAGCCAGAATTTATGAATAGATTAGACGATGTTATCGTGTTTAGCAATTTGAACAAGGAAAATGTAAAAGAAATTGCTGGATTAATGATGGATGAATTGGTTGAGAGAATGGCGAAGAATGATTTGATAATTTCATATGACGAAAAAATCTTGGATTATCTTGTAGACAAAGGATACGACAAGAAATTCGGAGCAAGACCTCTTGAAAGACTT
>NZ_JAGYZD010000210.1 GCF_018371055.1 Finegoldia magna
AAAAGTTAATTATTTTGAAAAAATAAATATGCTAATAATGCTACAAATCTACTACGGAAAAAGTAGTAGATTTTTTATTGCTATAAATGAGGATTATAGTCTTATCAATTGCGACTTTATTTTTAAACAATAATTTCACGAACATTTCATAAAACTATCGTAATATAATATCAGATCACACGAGACCGTGTTATCTAAAAATGAACTTAGATATTTTATGGAGGAAATTATGAGAAAAAATGTTTTAAAAGGAACAACTTTGCTACTGGCTTTGTGTTTTAGCGTTGGAGCAGTTGGATGCCAAAAATCTAGTGGAAATACGGGAAAAGAAACTAAAGTGGTAAGTCCAAAAGAAGCGGGAATGAAGGACGATAAAAAGCAAGAAAACGAAAAATTCAAACCTTCTGATTATTCATTAAAACCAAAAGATGAATTTGTATATGAGTTTTTGGGATTGAAGTTCAAGCTTTCAGAACAAGTTAAAAAGGATATGATGGACAAGAAGATAGCGATGTTAGATGAACAAAGCCCAATCGACAAAGAATTGAAATACGCGATGCTTACTTTCAGTAAATTGACTGAAGAACAAAAAAATGCAGTAGTGGATAAGATGGGTGATGGATACGAAAAATGGCAAAAGGAACTTGAAAGAGTTGGAACTATTGGAATGTTTGAAAAAAACATGTCCGAAGCTGAGATTGCTAAAATCACAAAATGTGACACTCATAAGAAAATCGGAGAATCAAAAGATGGTAAGTTCACTTACTACATAAGCACAAAAGGTAAAATGGATGAGGGTTTTGCAAAAGAATTTGCGAATACTCAGATCGATATTATAGATAAAAAACCACGCCCAGAAAATGGATTTGTATTATCTGAAAAAACTGATTTGGAAAATACGGAAGCATTTGACAAAAAATCTGTAAAAGGATTGGGTAATTTATCTACAAAAGATATCAACGGCAAGGAATTTACTAGCAAAGATTTTGAAAAATACGATCTTACAATGGTAAATGTGTTTGCAACTTGGTGCAGCGCTTGTGTGAATGAAATTCCTGATTTATCGGAAGCTCAAAAGGAAATGAAGTCCAAAGGCGTTAACATCGTCGGAGTTGTTACAGATACTGTGGACGATAACGGTGTAAACAATGACGCATTACAAAAATCAAAATTAATCCAAGAAAAAACAAAAGCATCATATCCGTTCTTGATGCCTGATAATACAAACTTTAACGGCAGATTAAACGGAATCCAAGCTATGCCGGAAACTTTCTTCGTAGATAAGAAGGGAAATATCGTAGGAGAAACTTATTCTGGTGCAAAATCAAAAGAAGAATGGAAACAAGTTATAGAAAAAGAATTAGCTAATTTGAAGAACAAATAAAATTGGTGATTCAAATGTACAAAAAATTTATTCATAGCCGAATTTTTCCAATTATGATCTTATTTTTATCTGTTGGCATGATCTATTATGGATATAACAACGGTGAAGTCAAAGTCGTGTTGGATAAGGCTATAAGAATTTGCATGGAGTGTATTGGAATTGGATAAGATAAAAAATTTACTAAAATTTGGAAATAAGAAAAACAAATACAAAATAATGGACCGTTTCAGACACGCATTCCAATCGCTGTGGTTTCTGATTACAAATTCTTATATAGAAGGTTTTAAAACTGGGAAAATTTACGGCGGAAATTTGAAGAAAATCTGTGTTCCGGGCATGAATTGTTATTCGTGCCCTGGAGCAAAAGGTAGTTGCCCGATAGGCTCATTACAGGCTGTAATTGGAAATTCAAACTTCAAGTTTAGCTATTACATAGTCGGATTTTTGTTTTTTATTGGAGCTTTGATGGGAAGATTTGTGTGTGGGTGGTTGTGCCCATTCGGATTAATTCAGGATTTATTGTACAAAATTCCTTTCTTTAAGAAAATACAAACATTCAAATACGACAAACATTTGAGAAAAATAAAATATTTCATTCTACTAATTTTCGTAATTATTTTGCCGATGTTTGTGGTGGATATTTTGGGACAAGGATCGCCTTATTTTTGCAAATTGATTTGTCCGATAGGAATGCTTGAAGGTGGAATTCCTCTGGTGTTATTGAACAAAAGCATGAGAGGTGCGATTGGATTTTTGTATTATTGGAAGGGAACTATTCTTATACTCACAATTTTACTTTCAATAATGATTTACAGACCTTTCTGTAAATATATTTGTCCTTTGGGCGCGATTTATTCATTTTTCAATCCGATTTCAATTTTTAAATACAGATTGGACAAGGATAAATGTATTAGTTGCGGAAGGTGCAAGAAAGTGTGTCAAATGAACGTCGATCCAACGAAAAACTGCAATCACAAAGAATGCATCAGATGCGCAAGATGTAAAAACGCCTGTCCAGTTGATGCTATAAGCTGTGGAATAAGAGATAAAAAATAATACTCAAAATCATTTATAGGAAATTTCAATAAATGAATCTTGGAAATTGTATTGTCTGTATGATACAATGTTATCGAAAAGATTTTTAGGAGGAATTTATAGTGAAAAAACTTTTATTAACATTAGCTTTAGTATCAGCTTTAACTGTAACTGGATGTTCAAATAATTCAGAAAAACCAGCTGACAATAATACTAAAACAGAACAAAATGCTGAAAAACCAGCAGAAAAAACTGAAGAAAAAACTGAAGAAAAAGCAGCCATCAAAGAAATGAAGGGCGCTGATCTTGAAGCAATCGAACAAGACAAGAAGAAGAAAGAAACTGTATTGGTTGTTGACGTTAGAAGCAAAGAAGAATACGACCAAGGTCACGTTAAATGGGCTATCAATATGCCAATCGACACTTTTGAACAAGAAGTTTCTAAGTTAGATGCTTACAAAGATAAAGCTGTAATCACA
>NZ_JAGYZD010000211.1 GCF_018371055.1 Finegoldia magna
GCTTCCATAGCTAATATCAAATGTCCTATATGAATGGGATCAAAAGTCCCACCCATTATTCCGACTTTAATCATCTAAATCTATTACCTTGTTTTCAGATTCTCTGTAAATTGTTAGAATATTTCCCATATATCTTACAAATTCACAGTCAAGTTTTGTCAATATTTCATCTATCAACATATCTCTATCGTCCAAATTATTGTTGAGAATTTTTATTTTCATGACTTCTCTCTTGTTCAAAGTATCGTCGATTTGTTTCAAAGTATTTTCTGAAATTCCACCTTTACCGATATTTACAAGTGGTTTGTAACCATGAGAAATCTTTTTTAATTTCGCTCTTTGTTTTGGTGTTATCATTTTATCTCCTATTCGTAAAAATCAAATTCTACATCTCCGATAATTACATTATCACCATCTTGTATTCCAAGATCTTTCAATTGCTCTATAATTCCCTTGTCTTCAAGAACTTTTTGCAAGTGGTTAACAGATTCGTACACTTCAAAGTTTGTTCTGTATATCAAGTTTTCAATCAATGGACCTTCAACAATGTAATTTTCGTTTTCTTTTCTAACTTTGAAATCAGGTTCTTTTTCTTCTTCAAAGTAAACGTATTGTTCATCCAACGTAGAATAATCATCTTCTATACTGTCCAAAGTATCTGCAATCAAATACATAAGCTTATCCACATTTTCAGTTGTAGCAGCGCTTATTTCTACGATTTCATCTACTTTGTCAGAATATTTTTCTCTGAATTCTTTTATATTTTCTTCTGCTCCCAAGTCTGTTTTGTTCAAAACCACGAGCATTTTCTTGTCGTTTAATTTGATATTGTATGAAGACAATTCGCTATTGATAAGTTCAAAATCTTCGATTGGATTTCTACCTTCGCTTCCAGAAATATCCAACACGTGAACTAAAATTTTAGTTCTTTCAATGTGTTTTAAGAAATCATGACCAAGTCCCAATCCTTCACTTGCGCCTTCTATTAATCCAGGAATATCTGCAAGTACGAAACTTTTTTCTCCGACTTTGCACACTCCAAGATTTGGTTCAAGTGTTGTAAAGTGATAATTTGCAATTTTAGGTCTTGCGTTTGACATTATCGACAAAAGTGTAGATTTCCCAACGTTAGGAAGTCCTATTAATCCAACATCGGCTAGAAGCTTCAATTCTAACTTAATTGTTTTTTCTTCACCTTTTGTTCCAGGCTCTGCAAATCTTGGCGCTTGTCTTATAGATGATTTGAAATGAACATTTCCCTTTCCGCCTTTGCCACCTTTACAAATTACAAATTCTTCCTTATCGTGTTTTACATCGTAGATAACCGTATCTGTATCGTAATCTTTAACCAAAGTCCCAACTGGAACTTTTAGAATTAAATCTTCACCTTTTTTACCAAATTGTTTTTTATTTCTGCCGTCGCCGCCACTTTCAGCTTTGTAAATGGATTTGTAACTGTAATCCATCAAAGTTTTAATGTCTTTGTCGCCAACAATTATAATACTACCGCCATCTCCGCCGTCGCCACCTGCAGGGCCACCTGATGGTTCGTATTTTTCTCTTCTGAATGCAACAGAACCGTCTCCACCTTTTCCAGCTTTAAGTTCTATCTTCGCTACATCTATAAACATTTTTCACCTCTTTATTAATGCTCACTATACTTGTAAGTTTACATTATTTTCCACTAAAAAAGCAACACCCTACGATTATAAAAAGGAAATCCGATTTATAATCATAACAAAGGTGTTGCTAAAAAATTAAGCTTCTTTTGGATATACAGAAACTTGCTTTCTGTTTTTACCAATTCTTTCGAACTTAACTACTCCGTCAATTTTAGTGAAAAGTGTATCGTCTCCACCCTTTCCAACGTTGTTGCCTGGATGTATTTTTGTTCCTCTTTGTCTAACTAATATGTTACCAGCTAGAACGTATTGGCCGTCACCTTTTTTAGTTCCTAATCTTTTGGATTCGGAATCACGACCGTTCTTAGTAGAACTTACTCCCTTTTTACTAGAGAATAATTGTAAATCTAATTTTATCATCATTACACCTCCCGATAGTTAATTTTCAAGTGTTTTATATTTTCGTTTCGTATTGATTCCAGTGCGAATACCAATGATTTCATCAAAATATCCACCTGAATCATTTCAGTCTCATTTAGTGAGTCATAGTTTATTTCGAAGAAAGCATCTCCGCTTTCAAAATGAAATTTCAACTTATCAGAGTCAAGCTTAAGTATTTCTGTAAATGTGTTGACAGTATTAATCAGATAAACACTGATAGCGCTGCACACCACATCATTTCCATAGGATCCATAATCAGCATGACCAGTTGATTTGACTTTTACAAATTTTTCGTCTTTTCTAAAAATATCGACAGTTACCATTAAGCATCAATTTTTTCGATTTTAACTAATGTATATGGTTGTCTATGACCTTTTTTCTTTCTGTAGTTTTTCTTAGCTTTGAATTTGAAAATAACAATTTTCTTGTCTTTCTTTTGGTCTAAAACTTCTGCTTGAACCTTAGCTCCTTCTACTACAGGGCTTCCAACTTTAACATCGTCTCCAGCTACCATTAATACTTGATCAAATTCGATTTTGTCGCCTGCTTCAGCTTCGATTTTTTCAACTTTAATGACATCTCCTTCAGAAACTTTGTATTGTTTTCCACCAGTTTTAATAATTGCGAACATTTAGTGCACCTCCTCATTTTTAAGACTCGCCAAATCTAGGTACTTTTGAAGTTTGAAAACCCGATTCGAGCGGTTACACACCAAATAATTGTACAGTAATTTCATTTATTTGTCAAGTTTTACTGTGAATTCTAATAGATTTAAATTGCTAAATCCATGAAAATTTATATTCGGTTCACAAAATTCAT
>NZ_JAGYZD010000212.1 GCF_018371055.1 Finegoldia magna
TTTACTTTATTTAATTTATTAAGGTTCTATAGTTTGTTGTCTTAATGACAACTTTCTTCGCACTTTCGTAACGACTTTGTTAGTATATCATACTAACTTCTCTTTGTCAACACTTTTTTTGAAATGTTTTTAAATCAAAATGTATTTTCTTGAAATGTTACTTTAGTATGTGTTTTCTTGAAATGTTACTTTAGTGAACTATTATAGTTTACTATCATTATTTCATTTTGTCAAGTGTTTTGTAAAACTTTTTTTATTTTCGTTTTACATGCATTACTTTCTTTTAAGTAATTTAAAAAGCACTTAACTTAAAGTGCTTATTTATAATATCAAGGTTTTTATTTTTTGTCAAGTGTTTTTTTGTTTTTTATTTTAAAAATTGAATTTGTTTGTAAATGCTCTATTGTATTGTGCTTTATAGACTTAGATGATAAGGATGCTACAAGTATTCCAAGCGCAATACTAGCTGCAAATAACATTGCATTTCTAGCATGTGAAAAAGCTAGTTTAGAATTTTGTTGTATAGTGTAGTACATTGTGTAATACATATCCGCACCTGGAACCAAAGATATTATTCCTGGTATTACAAAAACCGTAACTGGCATGTGAACTTTTCTTGAAGCTATCTCTCCTATTATTCCTACAGCGATTGATGCAAACAGAGCCGCGATAAATTTGTTATTTAAAATTATCGTTAAATATTTGTAAACGAACCACGCTACAAATCCAGATACCATAACTATTTTATAAGATCTTTTTGGTGAATCGTAAAATAGCGAAAATCCTAGTGTGGCGAATGATGAAATGATTGATTCTATAATTATATATAACATTAGATTGCCTCCATCATAACCGCAAAATACAATATACTACCAACACCTAGAGCTATACTCAACGCTGTAATCACAGCATTAATCATAGAACTTATCCCAGATAATAAATCTCCACTTAGTACGTCTCTAACAGAGTTCGTAATGGACACTCCAGGAACAAATGGCATGATACAACCTACGATAATACTGTTCATATCCAAAGCTACACTAAAGATTCCAAAAATTTTCAATGTAACTAAAGTTAGAAATGTCATAAACGCAACTGTAATATATGTATTAACAAATTGTGGATTTTCTTTTCTTTGAAAAAATCTGAATACTAACATTTCTAATATAGATATAAAGAAAGCTACGATAGGTTCAATAATACCACCCACTAATAAATGCGCAAATAATCCTGAAGCTGCAGATGCACCTAGGATATAAAGTTTTTTATCGACAGTTCTGTTATCTATTTTATTTATTATTTCTATTGACTCATCCAAAGTATACACATCTTTTACAAAATTTCTGGAAAAATTATTAATTTGATGAATCTTCCACAAATTTGTAGCCTTAGGAATTGTCCTTCTCATAGTTACAAGATCTCCAAAATCAAAACTCAAACATATAATGATACAAGTATAAGATACAAATACATTTATTTTATTGACTTTTTGAATACTTTTACTCATTCTAAAAGCCGTATCTTCTACACGATATGTTTCCGCGCCACTCTCAAGCAAAATTCTTGCAGTATCAGCGACTACATCCATTAAATCTTGGCAATCTTCTTTTGTTTTAACGAATTGCAAAATATCTCCTCCAGTATTAAAATTATAACATATAGGAGGCAATTATGGATATTATCAAAAACAGAAGATCGAGAAGAAATTTTACATCTAAAAAGGTATCAATAGAAGATATAAAACAAATCGTAGAAGCTGGAACCTTTGCTCCTACTGGAATGAACAAGCAAGACAACATTATAGTTGCTATCTCTGATGATAGTACAATGGAAAATTTATTAAAATCTATTAGAAAACATTTAAACAACGAAAACTACAACGGATTTTATAATTGCAAAAATATGATTTTGCTTTTAAGTCCTCACGATAATAGAAATAGAAAGTTTGACTGTGGATGCATAATGCAAAATATGATGTTAAAAGCTTGTGAATTAAATGTAGCGAATGTATGGATTAATCAGTTTTACGATTCCTATGATAGCGAACCTATCAAAAGTTTTCTACAATCTATAGACATTGATGACAATTATGAAATCACTTGTGCACTTGCTCTGGGTTATAGTGACGAAACTCCAAAAATCAAACCAAACAAATTTATAACTAAATTTATCTAAAAAAATAGATCGATTGAAACTGACTCATAATCAGTTTTCAATCGATCTTTTATTTTAGAAGTTATCGTAATAAATTCTGTCGTCAGTTACTCCAACTTCGTTCAATGCTTTTGTCAAAGATTCTATCATTCTTGGAGATCCGCACAAGTAAGCTGAGCTATTCTTTCCAGTTTCTTTGCAATATTTCTTGATTGCATCATCAGCATGTCCAGTTTCTCCTTCCCAATTCATTTCAGGAGTTGTTCTTGACAATACTGGAATAAATTTGAAATCGTACAAATCTTCTTCAAATTGTTTCAATTCATCTAACAAGAATAAATCATCTGGAGTTTTGGCTCCAAAGTAAAATCTTGCTTTTCTCTTAACATCATGATCTCTCATGTGGTTAAGTATAGATCTTATTGGTGCAAACCCAGTTCCAGCTGCTCCCAATATAATTTCTGTATCTTCATCGTGATAGTAGAAATCACCATAAGGACCATTGATAGTAACCTTGTCGCCTTCTTTAAGAACTTTGTGACAATAAGTTGTACAAATACCCTTAGTATAACCAATTAACAATTCGATATGTTTTTCATCTCTTATACTAGAAGCAATAGAATATGCTCTGAATACTTCTTCATCTGATCCTTCATATCCATCGCCTTTTGGATATTCTTCTGCTTTTAATTGTACATATTGACCAGGTTTA
>NZ_JAGYZD010000213.1 GCF_018371055.1 Finegoldia magna
ATTCCAAAACTATAAGAAGTTGGTCTGTGTCGATGGTGTCATTTTCTTTGATTAGGATTGATTTTACAATTCCTTCTGATTTGGATAGTATGTTGGTTTCCATTTTCATGGCTTCCACTACTACCAATGGGTCGTTGACTGATACTTTGTCGTTTTCTTTGACTAATACTTTTACGACTCTTCCTGGAATTGATGCTCCGATTTCTTTGTCGTTGTTAGGATCTGCTACTGATAGGTTGTCTTCTTCACGTTCAGTTATTTTTGCAGATTCATCGAACACTCTGACTTCACGTCTGTTTCCGTTGACTTCATAAGTGAAGTTTCTGTAGCCATCTTTTTCCAATCTTCCTTTTTCAATAAGTTTGATGATGAGGATTTTGCCTTCTTCTATTGGGACTTCGACAGTTTCTTTTTCGTTTATTCCTTCGAAGAATGTCGGTGTGTCCATATAAGTGAAGTTGCCTTTTGTTTTTCGGTAGTCGATGTATTCTTCGAATACTTTTGGATAAAGTGCGTGTGATACGATGTCTTTTTCATCGAATTCCATTTTGTATTTGTCTTCTAAATCTTTTTTGTCTTTTTCAAAATCAAATGGGTCGATGTAAAGTCCCGCTCTTTGTGTGATTGGCTTTTCATCTTTTAGTACGATTTTTTGTAATTTTTCGTTAAATCCACCTTCAGGTTGTCCCATCATTCCTTTGAAGAATGATATTACAGAGTCTGGGTAGTCAAGGTTTTTGCCTTTTTCGTAGATGTTTTCTGGAGTGAGTCCATTTGCAACCATGAATATAGCCATGTCTCCGACCATTTTGGATGATGGTGTAACTTTGATGATGTCACCTAGCATGTCGTTGACTTTTTTGTACATTAATTTTACTTCGTCGAATTTTTCTCCAAGTCCGAACGATTCTACTTGTGGTTTGAGGTTGGAATATTGTCCTCCAGGAATTTCGTAGCGATAAATTTCTGTTGTACCACTTTTCAAATCGCTCTCAAATTGTGAGTAGTATGAGCGAACGTCTTTGTAGTAGTTGCTGATTTTGTCACAGTTTGAAAGGCTGATTCCCGTTTGACGTGGCGTGTTTTCAAGAGCTGCTACGACTGAGTTGAGTGCAGGTTGACTTGTGAGTGAACTCATTGAGTTGAAGCAAGTGTCCACTATGTCAACTCCAGATTCACAAGCGTTGATTATCGTAGCGACTCCGTTTCCTGTGGTGTCGTGTGTGTGCAAATGAATTGGAACAGAGACTTCGTTTTTCAATGCTGAGATTAGCTTAGTTGCTGCGTATGGTTTTAAGAGTGCGCTCATATCTTTTATGGCGATAATATTTGCGCCGATGGATTCTAGTTCCTTTGCCTTTTTCACGTAATATTCTAGTGAGTATTTGTCTCTTGATTCGTCCAAAATGTCACCTGTGTAGCAAAGCGTTGCTTCCAAGGTTTTTCCTTGTTCAAGTACGCTGTCACACGCAAGTCTCATTCCGTCGATGTAGTTTAGAGAATCGAACACTCTGAACACGTCGATTCCGTTTTCTGCGGCTTTTTGTACGAATTTTACCACGACATTATCTGGATAATTTTTGTATCCTACGGTGTTGTTTCCACGAAGTAGCATTTGGAATAAGATGTTCGGAATTCTTTTTCTAAGTTCTTGTAGTCTAATCCAAGGATCTTCCTTTAAAAATCTGTAGCTTACGTCAAATGTTGCGCCGCCCCACATTTCCAAACTGAACAAGTCCTTCATCAATTCATTGGTAGCTTCTGCGATAGGAAGCATATCTCTTGTTCTCATTCGTGTCGCCATTAATGATTGGTGCGCATCTCTTAGGGTTGTGTCTGTGATTAGAAGTTTATCTTGGTTCAAAATCCAATCGCTAAGTCCCTTGGCACCTTTTTCTTCGAAAATATCTTTGGTTCCTGTAGAATTTGTCTTGGTAAATTCTGGGATTTGTGGAATGTTGTAATCTTTTTTGTCGTTATTAATGGAGCGTTCACTGATGAAATTCAACACTTTTAATTCTTTGTCTGTCGATGGTTTGATGTCGAAGAGTTCAGGATTTTTGGAGATAAATCCCGTGTCACAAGTTCCCTTGTGGAATTCTTCAGTGTTTAGAACATTGATGATGAAGCCGATATTTGTCTTCACGCCGCTGATTTTTGTTTCTCTCAAAGCACGGATTGCTTTGTTGATTGTGTCGTTGAATGTTCTGGAGAAGGCAGTGATTTTAACCAAAAGTGAATCGTAATATGGTGTGATTACTGAGCCTGTGAATCCATTTCCACCGTCAAGTCTCACGCCGAATCCGGAACTTGTACGATACAAATCAATCTTACCAGTATCAGGCATGAAATTATTCGCAGGATCTTCTGTCGTGATACGGCATTGAATTGCGTAACCGTTGCAGTGAACATCGTCTTGTGAATAAATTCCTATCTCATCTGAATCAAAACTTTTGCCGTCTGCAATCAGAATTTGAGTTTGAACGATATCTATTCCAGTGATAAGTTCACTAACTGTGTGTTCTACTTGAACTCTTGGGTTTACTTCGATAAAATAGTGGTTTTCGTCTTCGTCCACCAAAAACTCCACAGTACCGGCGTTTGTGTAGCCAACTTCTTTGCAGATTTTGATGGCATCGTTGTGAAGTTCGTTTTTTGTCTTTTCAGAAATTGAAAATGCAGGAGCGAATTCCACAACTTTTTGGTGACGTCTTTGAATGGAACAATCTCTCTCATACAAGTGTAGAATATTTCCGTGATTGTCGGCTATGATTTGCACCTCAATGTGTTTTGGATTGCGGATGTATTTTTCGATGAACATATCGTCTGATCCGAAAGCCTTCTTGGATTCGTTTTGTGCGCTGA
>NZ_JAGYZD010000214.1 GCF_018371055.1 Finegoldia magna
ATCAATCAGCTCTAATAAACTAGGTGTATTAGAGAAAAACACTAAAGTACAAGGTGTAGTTGAAGATGGATGGTTCAAAACTTCTGTAAATGGAAATAATGGTTTTATTAGTATTAAATACTTGCAAAATAGTAAAATTGAAGAAAAGCAAAAAGATAAACTTCAAATTTCAGAAGCAAAGAACAAAGAACAAGTAAATAAATCAAATTCTATAAAATTTGAAGGAAGTAACTATACTGGATATGTAAAAGAATCTGTTAATGTTAGAGATAAATACAGTATGGATTCTAATGTAGTTTCAGTATTAGAAAAAGGTACTAAAGTTAGTGGTATCAAAGGAAAATATTGGCTAAAACTTTCTGAAGGAAGATATATTTCTGTAAATTATATTCAAGATAGTAAAGTTGAATCAAACCAAACAAAAAACACAGAAGTTAAAGATTCTTACAAAAAAGATTCTAACTCTAAGGTTGTAAGATCTAATAAAGGTGGTTCTGGCAGTGCTGTAGCTCAAGCAGCTTATAATTATTTAGGAGAAAGATATGTTTGGGGTTCTGCACAACCAGGAGTAGGATTTGATTGCTCTGGATTAACTAGTTATTTATATAATAAAGTTTGCGGTATTTCTCTTTATAGAAATTCAGCTGCACAATCAAATAATGGATATCCTGTAAGTAAAAGCAATTTAAAACAAGGAGATTTGTTATTTTTTAGTACAAATGGTTCAGGAAATATTTCTCACGTTGGGATTTATGTTGGTAATGGAAAAATGATTCATGCTTCTACACCATCAACAGGTGTAATTATTTCAGACATTGACTCAAACTATTACTCAAATACATTTGTAACAGCAAGAAGAATCTTAAACTAAAATCTTTAGCTATTGGCAATTATTGCCAGTAGCTTTTTTTATTGGACGAATTGCTTGTGCATATGTTATTATAGAGTATATAGATATAAGAGGCGCACTATGAATTTCAATTTTTCTAAAGATAAAATTTTAATTGGTATGGCAATAGTTGTTTTAGCTGGTTTTGGTTATTATAAATCTAATTCTGATAATTTGAATGACAATCAAATTCAAGCTTTTGTTGATACAAAATCAACAGAAAGCGTAAATAAGCAGTCTGAAAATAATACACAAAACGCTGAAGATAATTCTACTAAGATGTGTCAGATAGATGGTTGTGTAAACAAACCTGGTGTCTATCCTTTTAAAAAAGAAGATAGAATCAAAGATATTGTTGAAATAGCAGGTGGCTTCACAAAAGATGCTGATAAGAAAAGTGTAAATTTGGCGATGAAGCTAAAAGATGAGATGAAAGTTTATATCCCATCAAAAACAGAAACTTCAAAAGCACAAAACAATAACATAGAAAGCTCAGATATAGTTACAATAAAAGATAATAATTCAAATAGTCTTGTAAATATTAACACTGCTGATAGCAATAAATTGCAAACATTACCAGGTATTGGACCTTCTAAAGCTAAAAAAATAATAGAATTTAGAGAGAAAAATCAATTTAAAAAAATTGAAGAAATAAAAAATGTAGATGGAATTGGCGATAAAACTTTTGAATCATTGAAAAGTTTAATAACTATAGATTAAAGGAGATAAAAAATGTTAGACAAAAAGTACAAAACAATTAAACCAGAAGATGTCAAATTAACTGAGTTTACTCAAACAGCTGGATGTGCAGCAAAGATAGGACCTGGTAAATTAGCTGAGGTATTGAGTCACCTTGAAAAAGTAAATGATGATAATCTTGTAGTAGGATTAGATACAAGCGATGATTGTGCTGTTTATAAAGTAAGAGATGATTTATGCTTAATTCAATCTCTAGACTTCTTTACACCGGTTGTTAATGACCCATATACATTTGGTCAAGTAGCTGCGGCAAACTCTTTAAGTGATTTATATGCTATGGGTTCAGATCCATTGTTAGCTTTAAATATTGTTTGTTTTTCTGATTGTATGAATCAAGATATTTTAGTTGAAATCCTAAAGGGTGGTGCTGATAAGGCTAAAGAAGCAGGATGTCTGTTAGTTGGTGGTCATACAATTCAAGATGATGAACCTAAATATGGATTGTCTGTGACAGGAATAAACCATCCTGATAAAGTTTGGGCCAACTCTACAGCTAAAGTAGGTGACGTAGTTGTATTAACTAAAAAATTAGGTGTAGGAATTGTAAATACTGCTATAAAAGGTGGAATGGATAATCAAAAATTATTTGATGAAGTTATCAAATCTATGTCTACATTGAATAAATACGCTAAGGAAGCATGCGATGGACTGGAAGTTCATGCTGCTACTGATGTAACAGGATTTGGTTTGTGTGGTCATGCACTTGAAATGGCTAAGGGATCTGATTTAACAATAGAAATTGATTCACAAAACTTACCTATTTTCGAAGGAGTAGAAGAATTCGTTAACTTAGGATTAGTTCCAAAAGGAGCTTATGACAACAGAAACTTTATCAGAAATGATGTACAAATCAGCAAAAATGTTAGCAGCTTCATAGATGATTTAGTATTTGATCCTCAAACATCAGGTGGATTATTAATTGCATTATCTAAGGAAGATGCTGATAAACTTGTAGAAAAACTACACGAATCTGGCCAAGTTGGAAATATAATAGGAAGAGTAAAGGAAAAAACAGATCACTTTATTGAAGTAATCTAATCAATCTTATGAAACTTAGAATTCTGTTAGTTTTTCCATCTAATGTATATAAAGATGAGATTATTTTGAATTTTTCTAATGATGAAAATTATGAAGTTTCAGAATGTTCTACAATTGAAGATGCACTTGAAAAACTAAAAAAAGGTTACTATGATTTTTTGCTTAGTGA
>NZ_JAGYZD010000215.1 GCF_018371055.1 Finegoldia magna
TCAGATGCTGTTTGGTATTCTGAATTAACCATAAGCATTTCGTAGCCGTTTTTTACGAAGTTATCTCTGAGTTTGTCTGGCAAGAATGTCGCAGGAATTGTAACACCTGTGATTGAATTCGTTCCGACAACTGAATTGATACCGTCGATGTGTTCTATTTCATCAATCATAGAATCCATAGCAGTGTTAGATAAATTATCTTTTACAACGATAAAATGAGTACTTGCCATGTTATAGTCTTTCTTCATTTTATTAAGAGATACTATGGAGTCCAAATCTTGTGGCAATGATCTATCCAAGTTGTAGTATAATTTTGTGTTTACAGATCCATAAATTGCTGGAATAAATAACACTACAAATACTAATGCCAACACTTTTCTCTTATCTACGACGAAGTTTGGTAATTTTGTAAATTCCGGAAGTAATACTTTGTGATTGTATTTGTCCACAGCTTTTTCTGTAAGAAGTAGCATTGGTGGAAGAACAACCAAAGTAGATAAGAGTCCGATGAATACACCCTTACTCATTACAAGACCGATATCTTTACCCAACGATAATCTCATCAATATTAAAACCAAGAAACCTGCAAAAGTTGTAAGTGAAGATGAGAATAGCGATGAGAATGTCGCCTCAATAGCTTTCGCCATTGCTTTTGCATGAGAGTCTCTCTTTTTCTTTTCCGCTGCATATCTGTGATACAAGAAAATCGAATAATCCATCGTAACGGCAAGTTGCAACACCGCTGCAATCGCCTTTGTAATGTAGGATATTTGTCCTAAGAATATATTAGTCCCAAAATTATAAACAACAGCATATCCTATATTCAACATAAACACGAATGGAATTACCGTCGATTCATTCGTCAAGCTCAACACCACAAGTCCAAGTGCCACAGCAAGCATTACATAAATCGGCGTTTCCTTGTCAATCAAATCCTTCGTGTCTTTTACAAGAGCACTAATACCACTCAAGTATTTTTCTTTCGAATTGATTTGTTTGATTTGTTCTATCGCCTTCATAGTTCTCATTGAAGATGACGATTCACTAAACTTAACCATCATTAAAGTACTATCTTTGGCATAGAACACATCTCTAATATCATCTGGCAAAAATTCGTTAGGAACAGTTGGCCCTAAAATTGAAGTCTTGGATATAACATCCTCAACGCCGTCGATTTTTTGCACTTCTTCTCTTAATTTCTCAGCATCATTATCGGTGCCTTTTAAAATTAACATCCCAGTAGCTGCATTTTTGAAATCTTTGTCCAAAATAGTTTGACCTTGTGTAGATTTCAAATCAGTTGGCAAATAAGACAAAATATCGTAGTTGATATTTGTAGCCTTATAACCAATTATTGATGGAATCAACAATAAAGTCATAACCAAAAGCACTAACTTAGGATGATTAGCTATAAATTCTGAAAATTTCTTCATGTAAAAATCACCCTTATCTATTTAAAATTTGTTTAATCACCCCAACCAAAACAGACTTCATTTCATCAATCGATAAAATAGAATCCTTTCTGATTGCAAGCTTACAAGTTGAAATCACAGTTTCAATCGTCAAAGAAAGAATATATAATTTTTGTGAATCAGAATATTCCTTTGAGAACAACTGTGAATACTTCTTCAAAATGTATTTCAGAGCAGTGTCTGTTTCAGAAAATCTCTTATCATTTTCTACCTTAGCATACAAAGCCCAGTTCAAATTACTAGCAACAAGTTCAAATTCAAAAGGATTAGCAATATAATAATCAATAATATAATCCAAAAAACTAATAAACCTTTCAATGTGATCCTCTTGCGTACATTTCTTCTCAGTTTCCACCACTAAATCAGTAAGCTTCTTCAGGACGATTTGTTCCTTCAAATCTTCCTTGTCCTTAAAATACGAATAAAAAGTTCCCAATCCCAAATCAGTGTTATTCATAATATCTCTGATAGTCGTCTTATCAACGCCCTTTTTCTCAAACATCTTAACTGCAGATTGGATTATTTGTAATTTATTATCTTTTTTCTTTTCATCCAAATACGACACAACTAACCTCCTTTCATCTTTTGAACACCGTTCATTTCTTTCGACGTTTTATATTGTACCACTTTTTTGAACTATGTTCAACATTTTTCCTAAATTTTTTTGTTTTTATTTTTTTGATTTAAAACATTGAAATACCAACGTTTATTTTAAAATTTAATTGTTTATTCGATATTTTTCAATTTCATAAAACAAATTTTTTGAAATTTTATAACATTTTTGAGGAAAATTTTTTTGGTTTTTGAAGTCCAATTAAATTTGGACAAAAAATTCCGTGAAGCTAATCCACGGAATAATTTGTAATATTTTATTTTATATTCATGATAAAATCTCTTTTTTCCATAATTTCTTCTGTTTTTGGGCCATAAGAAACATAAGAGATTTCTGTGTCTAATTCTTTTTCGATGAATGTCATGTATTTTAAGAAGTTTACTTCGAACACATCATTCCAACCGTCAAATTCTTTGTAGATTGGTTTTGCTTTTTTGAAATCATTTGAAATGAATGGCATTTTTTGTTCTATGCCGTCAATTTCATATCCAACGCATACTTTTACTTTGTCGTAGCCGTTTAATACGTCTGCTTTTGTCATGACAATTGAATTGATTTTGCTCTTTTTGATTGCATAACGAAGTTGTGCAAGGTCAATCCAACCTACACGTCTGTTTCTTCCTGTAGTTGCTCCGAATTCATTGCCTAATTTTCTAAGCTTGTCAGCTTCTTCATCGAACAATTCTGTTGGGAATTCACCTTCTCCAACTCTTGATGTGTATGCTTTT
>NZ_JAGYZD010000216.1 GCF_018371055.1 Finegoldia magna
TGATTGTTCGTCACAGCACTCACCACGACGTATGTAAACACTGGAATTATCAGCAAATTCACAACGGCTAGCATGAGGGATGTCAAATCAAGCAGGCTTTTCAAATCAATACTTGAAATTGCAAGTGCAAATGCGATTATAATCACAACTGAACTTGTCGATTGAATAATTTTCAGAGGAGTTAGTGTGTATGAGAACTTGTAAATCGCACTAACACAAAAAGCTACGGAAAAACCAATCGCCATCAAAAAGTCTGTCACATTGAAAATTCTCTTGTAAAGCATGTACACAAGATAAATCACGCAAGAAATTATAATCAGATTATTCATAATATTCTTGTCCATAACATTTTGCAAAAAAGGCCTCATCACGATAATATTTGAAAAAATAAACGCAGGTTCCAACGAATCCTTGTCCTTCGTGTTGATTTGGAAAATCATCGTCATAATCTTAGACAATATCCACAAATACACAAAAAATACACCAAGTTTGATGTTGAAATTCTTGTACGTAAGTTCATTCAAACTAATCGCAATGTTCGCCGGAATAATTACAACGTAGATTAATTTCGAAAAAAATGCGACAATTTGCTTTTCATTTGAAATCGTTCTGGCAAACAAAAATATAATTGCAAACACCACCAGAACGCTAATCCAGTAATTAAAATAACTCATACTATCCTCCAACTTTATTATACCATAGCAAATCAGTAAATTGGATTGTAGAGTGTCGTTCATTTATTGAAATGATTTATAAATATATGGAAGGTGTGACATTTATTCAAATATATATTATTATATATATAACCAGTATTTTAATGAGGTGTTCACATGTTTATACGAAAAATAAACCACAAATACAAAAATTTCGAGTTAGACATCGAAAATCTAGAAATAGGAAACAATAAAATTATAGGACTGATTGGAGAAAACGGTGCTGGTAAGACAACTCTGATGGATATATTATCCGGAATGATAAAAGCAAACGCAAGTTTTGATGTTCAAGATTATAACGAAAATGATATTTTATACATACCTTCTCAAGTATCTCCATATTATTTTTTAACAGTAAGTGAATTTTGTAAAATTGTAAATGAATACTCCCCTTCCAATAAAACGTCTGAAGATTTAATAGTTGAACTTGGACTGGAAGACAAGAAAGATACTTTAATTTCTGAATTATCTGAAGGAATGAAGAAAAAGTTAACTCTGATTAATATTTTAACAGGTGATTATTCTCTAATAATTATGGATGAACCATTTAATAGTATTGATTTGAAATATTCTTATGAAATCAAAAAATTAATCCTACAACTGAAGGAACGTTCTACAATTTTGATTTCATCACATATTTTAGACAGTCTTATTGATATATGTGATGAGTTTGTGCTTTTGAAAAATGGTAATGTAAAAAAAGTATTTGCTAACTCAAAAGATAAGAAGCAACTGGAGGACGAGATTTTTGAGAGAAATATTTAAATTGGATATGAAACTACGTTTTAAGGAAATAAAAATCGACAGATTATCCGGTGCAATCCAATTCGTTTTGATAGTCTCAGCGATTTTTTTATTTTTAAAATATTTAAGTTCTTTAACATCAAATTCTTATGCAATAAAAGAATTATGCGCTTTATTCTTAGCTTTTATGGGGTTTTTCAAGATAAGAACTGATAGTATAACTCAAAGAGAAATGGATTTTATGACCTTTTTCCCAAAATTCAACAAAACGCAAGTCAGAAAATACTTCATGTATAAGAAAGCTACGATAACATATATCTTCATAATTTATATGCTATTTCCAACTTCTGTAGATATACTGGAAATCAAATCTTTCTTTATGTTTGGCGTACTTATTTATTTGTACATGTTTTTGGATACGTTGTTTTTTTATGTGACAGAAAGCACAAAGAAATCAAATATACTGTACACAGCTCTTAGAATTTCATATTATATTATATTTGCTTCATATTTATATATACCTAATGTAGGTATAAATTTGGAAAAAATACTGCCTGAATTAAAACTACGGTACATGATACCTTTATTTACAATCCTTTTTTGTGTTAATCCACTTCTGTTGAAATCACCAAATCAGAAAGGACAATAAATGACAAGACTAATATTCCGCTATATTTTAAGAGATAAAATTAAATACGAACTAATTGTAATACTTTTCATAAGTGTATTTTCTTCTATAAATTCACCACAGAATTTATATGGATTGAATTTCTCCACTACTTTATTAAGTATACTTTTCATTTTGTATTTTAGTGTTATGAATGCACACAAATCAAAGTTCTTGCTGTTATATCAACCAAGAAATGTTAAACGTCTTAGAAAAGATACCATAAAGTCAATGTGCTACTTGTCTAGTATTTTCTTGGTTTTGGCTGTTATATTGGATATTCTTGTATTGAAATCACTCTATCTAACAGAATATTATCTTGTAAGCATGATAATATTTTATATTTCTACGAGAATTGTCAAAGTAAACATAGAAAAAAATACTAGAATTGATGAACCTATAATTAAATTAAAAGAATGCGTATTCGTTTTATGTTCAGCAATTATATTAGTAGCTGCAATTTTAATTACAAAATTTTTAATTT
Organism: Finegoldia magna; assembly: GCF_018371055.1. Classification (GTDB taxonomy): domain Bacteria; phylum Bacillota; class Clostridia; order Tissierellales; family Peptoniphilaceae; genus Finegoldia; species Finegoldia magna_I. The sequence goes on from NZ_JAGYZD010000216.1 coordinate 2,609, forward strand.
TCAGTAATCTGTTGTAATTTGTTTGACACATCGTTGACATTTTGTAAACATTTTCCACGTTACAAATCAATAAAAGGGGTATAATAGATTTAAGGAGGATAATATCATGAAGAGGAAATTATTAGTAGTTTTAATGGCATGCGCTATGCTAAGTTCTTGTGGAGTGAAAAATGTTGGAAATACCGGCGTGA
>NZ_JAGYZD010000217.1 GCF_018371055.1 Finegoldia magna
AAAAAGCATACTGTTCAATTGTCTTCACAGACTTCGGTATAGTTATTTCTTGAAGGTTATTTCTTTCAAAAGCATTATGTTCAATATTTACCAAAGTATCAGGTAAAGTCACTTCTCTAAGTCCACAATTAAAAAATGCTAAACCACCAAGATAAGTTAGCCTATTTGATAGTTTTACCTCGTCTATACTTGCATCGTAAAAGGCAGCATAGCCTAAATGCTTAACAGAATCAGGAATAATTACTTTATCCCAATGTTTGCCACGTCCAAATTCTCTTTTATATCTAAGTTCATCGTTTAAATGACTTAAAGAATAATTTCCATTTATAGATTTTGTTCCTTCAGGAAATACTAGAACATTTGTCTTTTCTTTCTTTTCTAAGCCCTTATCACTAAAGGCAATTATATTTCCCTCAGAGGAATACATAAAATCATCTTCCGTCCACTCTACCTTATAATCTGTACTTGCATATACAGGACTTACAGCCACTATATTCACTAGACTTACAAGTAGCATTATCACAGCTAAAATTCCACTTGTTATTTTTTTCATAAATTTTCCTCACTTTCATTTGTATCTTTTCTTTTAAGTTCTTGTCTTTCTCTATTTTCTTCTTCCTTATTTTTTCTAACAATAAATAAAAATTCATCAAGAGATATTTTTTGACTTCGAAATTCCTTGATGACCTCTAAATTTTCTATTTCTTCTTGTTCCTCTACTAATAACTGAAGTTCTATTTCAATTTCTTCTTTTTTCTTTCTTAAATTCTTCTGTTTTTCTATGTTTCTGATTAATTTTTTATTCATAGATTTTTACTCCTTCCCCCTTATTTTGGTCTACCAAAGGAATAAAAGTGATTTTTCCAATATCTTGAGTTTATACTGGTATATTGGATAGGATCTCCTGCATGGAGCATCATTCCATTTCCGGCATATATCCCTACGTGAGAAATTGGCGTACCGGAATTATATGTGCCTTTAAAGAAAATAATATCCCCAGGTTTTGCCTCGCTTGGAGATATTGGATTACAATAGTTTTTATAAATAAGCCAAGCTGTAGTTCTTGGCATTCTCTTTACACCAGACTTTGTAAATGACCAACATACAAAACCTGAACAGTCAAAGTTAGATGGTCCACTTGCTCCAAACACATATCTTTTACCTATATGTTTTTCTGCTTCATTAAATAAGGCTTTGGCAGTTTCAGAATCAAAAGCAAGACCGGGATTTCCAAAGTTTGGATTGTCTATAATCTCTCCCAAGTTCCCATAGCTTGATCCAAAATATCCACTCATATTTCCCTGACTATCAAGTAATGCTAAATAATGAGCCATATTTGTTTCATAGTTTGCAAATTCTTCTCTTGCTATTTCATCAATACTTTTCTTTTTTATAGTTAATGTTAGAATTCTATAGGTGTATGGATTTCCTTCACTGTCATATTTTGTAATAGACTTTGAAGTATATTTTTTCTCATACATTTGATTAAATAGCTTTTTTAATTCCTTTTGTATCTCTTCAGCTGACTTAATCTCTCCATATCTTGCTGTTAAATAGCTAAAAAGCTCGTGTAGGTCATGACCAACAGAATCTCCTTTTATATGATATTCATCATAATTTGGATAATTTTCTTTAATACTATCTATTTCATCTTGTAAGGCATATTCATAACTTGTAAATTCATTGTTAATATCCATTAAAACTTCTTCTTTTGATAGATAGCTTGTAGCTATAACATTACTTGTTAATCCTGAAGTAAGACTGCCAACATTGCTAATTCCTTGAAATAGCATAAAAAAAAGTCCTAAAATACAAAGGGCAATTAAAATTTGCTTATATCCTTTGTTTTTTAAAGCTTCCAATGTTTTCTTTCCAATATTAGCGAAAGATTTCTTTACTCTATTTACTAAACCTTCCCCGTGTTTCTTCCCAAAATCTCTCTGAAACTTCTTTTTCATAAAAAATCGATTCAGTTTATTAGAGTTTTGATAAGCTTTAGTCTTCTTCAATTCTTCAAAATTTCTTTGAAATAGAAGTTTACTTTCTTTCTTATAAATTTTTCCTTCTAAAGATTTTATTTTTCTTTGAGTTTTTAAAGGTTTTTTTCTTCTAAAATGGCTAATTTCTCTACCTACAACTTCGGTAGTTCTACTAAGCTTATAAGCAGCGTTAACACCTGCATTATCATCTTTCCCACTATATAGATAGTTTGCCGTCATAGCACTCGCAAAAGTAATAGGTTTTTCTAAACCCGCTTTTTTTGACTTTTTCTTATACTTAATTAACTCTTTTTCTTTTTTATTCTTTTTCTCATATAGTTTTGATATTTTATCTTCCTTTTTATAAAACTTATCTTTTTCACTTTTGTTATCTTTTTTAGAATGGAATTTAGTTTTATTTTTTGTATCTACCTTATTTTCTTCAGATACATTTTTAGAATCCTGTACTTCTTTTTTTGTCCTGGTGTATTCTTTCTTTGGATCAAAGTTGCTTTTCTTTATAGTATTATCAAAAGCGTCTTTTATTTGTCTTTTCTTTCCCTTGTTTTTATTAGAAATTCCACTATGATTTAAATCAAGTTCATCTACTTCAAGATTCTCATTTTTTATTACGTTTTTTTCCTGTTTGAAGATTTCTTTTTTCGTGCCTATTTTTTCTTGATTCTTTTTATTTATATTATATTTATCTTTATTTTTTTCAGATTCACTTTTGAATCCTTCAGATAGGCTATCCTGTCTAAATTTCCCACTAGAAACCTTACCCATTAGCATATCTTTTTCTTCT
>NZ_JAGYZD010000011.1 GCF_018371055.1 Finegoldia magna
TATGCCCACCTAAAGGCACAAGAGGAAAATAGAGAGATTGAATTATCCTGTGCAATCGGAGATGAAACTGTTGATGGTAGACCATATTCAGAAATTGTAGAAATTGCTAGAAACTACATTAATTCTATTGGTGGTTTTGAGGAATTTGCTAAGTGGGGGCTTATATGATTACAACCAAAGAAATGAAATTAGTTGATATTGAAAAACTTGTACCCTATGTAAACAATGCAAGAACTCACTCACAAGACCAGATTAACAAACTACGTTCATCAATTCGAGAATTTGGTTTTATCAATCCTGTAATTATTGATAAAGACTACGGAGTTATTGCAGGCCATGGAAGAATTATGGCAGCTAAGGAAGAAGGTATAAAAGAAGTACCTTGTGTCTTTGCAGAACATCTAAATGAGGCGCAGAAGAAAGCATATATATTAGCTGATAACAGAATGGCTCTTGATGCTGGATGGGATGAAGAACTACTAAGAGTAGAAATTGAATCCTTAGAAGATTATGGTTTTAATGTAGAACTTACTGGTTTTTCACCAGATGAATTATCTAATATTTTTGACCTAGGGAATGACACAGAAGATGATGGTTTTGATGTAGATAAAGAATTAGAAAAACCTACGTTTTCAAAAGCTGGAGATATTTGGACTTTAGGTAAACACAAACTTGTTTGTGGAGATTCTACAGATGAGACTATTTATGAGAAATTAATGGGAGAATCAAAAGCAAATCTTATCATCACAGACCCTCCATACAACGTAAACTATGAAGGAACAGCTGGAAAAATTAAAAATGACAATATGGAGCAAAGCAAATTCTATGAATTTTTACTAAGCTCTTTTTTAAATATGGAAAAGTTCCTCGCAGATGATGGTTCGATATATGTTTTCCATGCTGATACAGAAGGACTTAATTTCAGAAAGGCATTTCAAGATGCTGGATTTTATTTATCTGGTACTTGTATCTGGAAGAAACAGTCTCTTGTACTTGGAAGAAGTCCTTACCAGTGGCAACATGAACCAATTCTCTATGGCTGGAAGAAAAAAGGAAAACACAACTGGTACACAGGAAGGAAAGAGTCTACCATTTGGGAATTTGATAAACCAAGAAAAAATGGCGACCATCCTACTATGAAACCTATCCCTCTTTTATCTTATCCGATTAAAAACTCATCAATGACAAACTCCATTGTACTTGATCCATTTGGTGGAAGTGGGAGTACACTAATAGCTTGTGAGCAGACTGATAGGATTTGTAGGATGATTGAACTTGATGAAAAGTTTGTAGATGTCATTGTAAATAGATTTATTGAATTAGTTGGTAGTGATAAAGATGTAAGTCTTTTAAGAGATGGAAAAGAGTATAAATACTCAGAGGTATTAAAAGATGAATAAAGAACTAACATTAGGTTCACTATTTGACGGCAGTGGAGGATTCCCTTTAGCTGCTATTTTTTGTGGGATAAAACCTATATGGGCATCGGAGGTTGAGCCTTTTCCAATAAGAGTTACACAGAAAAACCTACCTCAAGTTAAACATTTAGGGGATATAAAAGATATCGATGGGTCTCTAATTGAACCTGCTGATATCATTTCCTTTGGCAGTCCTTGCCAAGATCTATCAATCGCAGGTAAAAGGGCAGGACTTGAAGGAAAAAAATCTAACCTTTTTTATGAGGCGATTAGAGTTATAAAAGAAATGAGGTGTAAGAGTAATGGTAAGTATCCAAGATACCTACTATGGGAAAATGTGCCAGGAGCCTTCTCATCTAACAAAGGAGAGGACTTTAGATGCGTCCTTGAAGAAATTACAAGAATTAAAGATTCCACAGTTAAACTTTCTCGACCACCGAGATGGCACAGTGCAGGAGAAATCCTGGGAGATAATTTTTCCCTTGCTTGGAGAGTCCTTGATTCTAAATACTTCGGAGTGCCCCAACGAAGGAGAAGAATCTTCCTTGTCGCAGATCTTGATGGAGGAAGTTCCAGAGAAATATTATTTGAGCAAAAAAGCTTGTCAGGGGATACTTCAGAGGGCTGCGAGAAAGGAAAAAGAAATACCAGAGCCATTAAAGAAAGCTTTAATAAAACAATCTGTTTAAATGACCAAGGTGGAGAAAGAATGGATATATCTGAGGATTTATCTGGAACACTAAGAGCAAAGGCAGGTAATCCTCCTCTTTTATATGATATAAGACAAACTTCTGAAAATACAAAAAATGAAAGACATAATATTTATGAGTGTGACGTTTCAAGAACTATAGATACATCTGGAAATACTCCTACTAGAAATCAAGGTGGAGTTGCAATAGTAGAAGACATCTACACCATGAGCAAGAATTCTCATTTTACAAAAGCAGACAAGAATATATCGTCTTCTTTAGTTGCTACTGATTATAAAGATCCACCTCTTGTTAATCAGAAACTTGTAAGAAGATTAACACCAAAAGAATGTGGAAGATTACAAGGATTTCCAGATTACTGGTGTGATGACTTAGGAATAGAAAATTCAACGGATGAAGATGTATCCTTTTGGAGAGAGGTTTTTGATAAGGATGCTGAAATAAAAGGTCTTAAAAAGAAGAAAACAGATAAGCAAATATTAAAATGGCTTAAAAATCCTCATACAGATTCAGCAGAATATAAAATGTGGGGCAATGGGATTGCTCTTCCATGTGCAATATATATCTTTAAAAGCCTTGTAAATACAGCAAATAAGACTTGATATAAATCAGCATTTGAGCAATATATGTATGTAAGAGGTGATTAGATGATTTCAAAGGAAATGATTAAAACTTTAAAAGAAGTATATCCAGATGGAACAAGAATTAAATTAATTAAGATGGATGATATACAAGCACCACCAAAAGGAACTCTAGGTACAGTTTATGGAGTGGATTCTATTGGATCAATCCTAGTAAAATGGGATAATGGTTCAACATTAAATGTGATTTTCAAGGAAGATATTATAGAAAAAATATCGGATAAAGATTGAAAAATAGCTGTTATTTAAGCGAAAATTACTTGACTTATCTTCGATAGTACGGGAATATGTACATAACAAAAAGAGATAAGGAGATAAAGAAAATGAAAAAAATAGACATTTTAGAAAACCTTGAAACAAACGAAGATTTCCAAGAAAACAAAATCAACTACAACTTTTATTGGGCCTACGAAAAAGCTAAAAGAGCAGGACTTGAAAGACTAGACTTTGAAGAATTAGGATTTGAAAAAGACTACCTAGAAATTATAGAAAACCTTGAGAGATTTGAAATTAAAGAATTTACAATTTCAGACCAATCCACAGCACTTATGAATGAATTACAAGCACTCAAAAATAAAGGATATTTCATAGTCGACTTAATCGAACAAGAAACAGGAAGAACAAACTGGAATTTTGAAACAAAAGAAGACGAAAAAGAAATAAAGCCAGCTTTACTTCTAAGAAAGATTCAAAAATAAAAGAGAGTTACCATGAAAAAAGATATCCTAGAAAGATTAGAAACAGAAGTCAAAGCCTGCAAAAGATACGCTGAAAATTCAATAAAAAAATCAAGAGAAGGAAATATTGGATCAGCAATTAACCTTTTAGACATAGCAGGAGCAGCAAAGAAATGTGCAGACCAACTTCATGAAGAACTTTGGAAAGAGTCACAAGGAAACCTAAACGAAGAAGAATTTGAACTTTTTGCAGAATCAGAAACATTAGATAGAGAACTTAAGAAAGCCTATAAAGAATTAGACATAGCAAGACAAAGATAAAAATAAAATTTAAATAGAGTCTAGGCTCTATTTGTCGTAGTAGAAGTCACAAGCAGGTGACTATTTTTTATGCCCGTTTTTAGAGGAGGGATGTCAAATGAAATACAAACCAACAGAATTTATGCTAGAAACTTCTCATTATGATAAAAACAAAGCAGACTATGCTGTTACCTTTATAGAATGCCTTAAACACACAAAAGGTAGATGGGCAGGTAAAGACTTCAAGCTTATTGATTGGCAAGAAGAAATCATTAGAGATTTGTTTGGAATTGTGAAAGATACAGGATATCGACAATTTAATACAGCATATATTGAAATACCAAAGAAGATGGGAAAATCTGAACTTGCTGCTGCTGTAGCACTTCTTCTAACTTGTGGTGATGGAGAAGAAAGAGCGGAGGTATATGGATGTGCTGCCGAAAGACAGCAAGCAACTATAGTTTTTGATGTTGCTGCTGATATGGTAAGAATGTCTCCAGCACTTTCTAAAAGAGTAAAGATTCTAGCATCTCAAAAGAGAATGATATATAAGCCTACCAATTCATTTTATCAAGTTTTATCTGCAGAGGCTTATTCTAAACACGGATTTAATATTCATGGTGTGGTCTTTGATGAACTTCATACTCAGCCTAATAGAAAACTTTTTGATGTTATGACAAAGGGGTCTGGTGATGCAAGAACCCAACCTTTATATTTTCTTATAACAACTGCTGGAACAGATACCAAATCAATTTGCTACGAAACTCATCAAAAGGCAGTCGACATACTTGAAGGCAGAAAAACTGATCCAACTTTTTATCCTGTAATCTATGGAGCAGATAGAGAAGATGATTGGACAGATGAAAAAGTATGGCATAAGGCAAATCCGTCTCTTGGAATTACAGTTCCAATAGAAAAAGTGAGACAAGCTTGTGAATCGGCTAAACAAAATCCAACTGAAGAAAATGCCTTCAGACAGTTAAGATTAAATCAGTGGGTCAAACAAGCAATTAGGTGGATGCCTATGGAAAAGTGGGATTTATGTAATTTTGCTGTTAATGAAGAAGAATTAAAAGGAAGAGTTTGTTATGGAGGTCTTGACCTATCATCGACAACAGATATTACGGCCTTCGTTTTAGTCTTTCCTCCATTAGATGAAGATGATAAGTATCAAATATTACCTTACTTTTGGTTGCCTGAAGATAATCTCGACCTAAGAGTAAAAAGAGACCATGTAAACTATGATCTATGGAAAAAACAAGGCTATATTATGACAACAGAAGGTAATGTAGTTCATTATGGTTTTATAGAAAAATTTATAGAGGACTTAGGTGAGATTTATAACATTAGAGAAATTGCCTTTGATAGGTGGGGAGCAGTTCAGATGGTTCAAAACTTAGAAGGTATGGGTTTTACAGTAGTTCCTTTTGCTCAAGGATTTAAAGATATGTCTCCGCCAACAAAAGAATTAATGAAACTAACCCTTGAAAGAAAAATAGCCCACGGAGGACATCCAGTATTAAGATGGATGATGGACAATATCTTTATACGAACAGATCCTGCTGGAAACATAAAAGCAGATAAGGAAAAATCTACAGAAAAGATTGATGGTGTAATTGCTACAATAATGGCTCTTGATAGGGCAATAAGGTGTGGTAATGATACAAGTGAATCGGTGTATGATGATAGAGGTCTTATAGTGTTTTAGGAGGTGGGAATATAGGAATAAATAAAAATAGTTGACCAATCAACTAAATAGAAGTATAATTTAATCATCAAAGGAAGGTGAGTAAATTATGAAATATAAAAGATATATCTTCCCTATTCTAATGGGAAGTACAATGAGCGTGATAATGTCTCAGATTAATACAGGAAAAATTATTATCCCAAGTGTAATAACAATGATGTTATTACAATCGATAGTTGCAAGTTTTGCATCTTTAATTTTTCCGGCTGGTATTATAGGAGCTAAATTAACAAAAAAATTATATAGAGGAAAATCATACAATATTTTCTTAATAATTTCATCAATATTACCAGCAATCTATTTTACTGCAATTATGTCTATTAGTGGATTATTGAAGATGAAAGGATATGATGAGAACTTCTGGAAGATGTATTTTTCTACTTTTCCTATGAATGTTTTGTGTGGATATTTGGCAAGTATTTTTTGGAATGTAATATTAGATAAAACATTAATAGGAAAAGAGATATAAAATGGAAAAAAGTATTGGAAAACTTATAACATATTTAGCTAGATGCATCCAACAAGAATTAAAAGATGTCCTTAAACCATTTGATATAAGAGTAGGTGAAGAACCATATTATATAGCACTTACAAAAAAAGATGGATTGACTCAAGAAGAATTAACAAAAATAGTAAAGGTAGATAAAGCAGCTACAGCTAGAATGGTTAAATCGTTAGAACAAAAAGGATATATAAGTCGAGAAATAGATGCAGAAGATAGGAGAAATAAAAAAATATATCTTACAGAAAAAGGAAGATTAAAATATGAACCATTGAGCAAAGCCTTACAAAATTTTAATACAGCTCTAACGAAAGAATGGACAGATGATCAGTATAAATTAGTTTATGAAAGTTTAGAAATGTTAATAGATAAATTTGAAAAAGATAACAAATAAAACCCTTTTTATCTAAGAATATGTAACAATATAAGCATCTACAAAGTAGGTGCTTTTCTTATACCTAATTTTAGGAGGTGGTAATATAAACATTTTAAATTTAATATTTAAGTCGAGAGACAAACCTAAAGACGGGGAGAAGGTATCTTCATCGTCTTTTTTATTTGGTAGAACAACAGCAGGAAGGAATGTAAACGAATTTACTGCAATGCAGATGACAGCAGTTTACTCATGTGTGAGAGTTCTTGCTGAAACCTTAGCAGGACTTCCTCTTCATTTATATAAAAGAGGAGATTCGAACTCAAAGGAAAAAGCAAAAGACCATGCCATATATTTTCTTTTACATGATGAGCCAAATACTGAGATGACATCATTTGTATTTAGAGAAACACTAATGACTCACCTTTTGTTGTGGGGTAATGCCTATGCTCAGATAATTCGAAATGGTAGAAATGAGGTCATTGGACTTTATCCATTAATGCCAAACAAGATGACTGTTATGAGAAGTGAGGATGGTGAAATCTTCTATAAATACAATCACAAATCAGAAGAAGTTTATCTTTTAAAAGAAGATGTTCTTCATATACCTGGACTTGGTTTTGATGGTCTTATTGGTTACTCGCCAATCACCATGGCTAAAAATGCTATTGGTATGGCTATGGCATGTGAAGATTATGGTGCTAGCTTTTTCCAAAATGGAGCACAACCAGGTGGAGTTTTAGAACATCCAGGAATTATTAAAGACCCAGAAAGAGTAAGGGAGTCATGGAATGCAGCCTTTCAAGGGCCTAAAAACGCCAACAAAGTGGCTGTACTTGAAGAAGGGATGAAATACCAACCGATTGCTATTGCGCCAAGTGAAGCCCAGTTTTTGGAAACAAGAAAGTTTCAGTTAAATGAGATAGCAAGAATATTTAGAATACCACCTCATATGATTGGCGACTTGGAGAAGTCATCATTTTCAAATATAGAACAGCAGTCGCTTGAATTTGTTAAATACACTCTTGACCCTTGGATTGTTCGTTGGGAGCAATCTTTGGAAAGAGCACTATTAACAAAGAAAGAAAAAGAATCCTACTTTATTAAATTTAATCTTGATGGACTTCTGAGGGGAGACTATGAATCAAGGATGAATGGATATGCTGTAGGAAGACAAAATGGATGGATGAGTGCAAATGACATAAGAGAATTAGAAAACCTAGATAGGATATCAGCTGAAGAAGGCGGAGACCTATATCTTGTAAATGGAAATATGCTGCCACTTGATAAGGCAGGAGCATTCTACGAGAGTAAGAGAAATGGAGGTAGTAATACTGAGAATGAAGAATAATAAAATATTTTGGAATTGGAAAAAGGATTCAAATGAACTCTATATAGATGGAGTAATAGCAGAAGAGTCTTGGTTTGATGATGAAATCACACCAAGGCTCTTTTTTGAAGAATTAAAAAATAAAAGTGGAGACATAACTGTTTGGATCAACTCTCCTGGTGGAGATTGTATAGCTGCATCGAGAATTTACACCATGCTTTTAGAGCACAAGGGAAATGTGACCATAAAGATTGACGGACTTGCAGCATCAGCAGCATCGGTCATTGCTATGGCAGGTACTGAAGTACTGATGAGTCCAACATCATTAATGATGATTCATAATCCCTTAACTGTGGCAATTGGCGACTCAAAAGAAATGCAAAAAGCTATAGATATGCTAAAGGAAGTTAAGGAATCAATCATCAATGCCTATGAGATTAAGACAGGTTTATCCAGAGAAGAGATTTCTAATCTAATGGATGGAGAGACTTGGTTTGATAAGAACAAGGCTATTGAGATGGGTTTTTGTGATGGAACTCTCACTGACAAAAGAAAAGATGAAAAAGTCACGAACATGGTCTTTTCAAGGCGAGCAGTTACAAACTCACTTTTAACAAAGATAAATAAAGAAGTAAAGACTCACTCAATGAGAGAAGTAGATGAAAGATTAAACAAAATTAAAAACACTTGGAGGTAATTATGAATATTAAAGAACTTTTAGAAAAGAGAACTAAAGCTTGGGATGAGGCAAAATCATTTGCCGAATCTAAGAAAGATAAAAATGGTCTAATGTCTGATGAAGACTTTAAGACATATGAAGAGATGGAGAGAACTATTGAGAATTACACTCGTGAAATTGATAGAAAGAAGAGGGAAGAAGAAATGGATAAATCCTTGGAAAAACCTACTACTCAAGCACTAACAAATGAACCTGCTACTTTTAATGAAGAAGATAAACCAATGAGAGCAAGAAATGTCTATAAGAAATCTATGATGAAGGCATTAAGAACTAACTTTAGAGATATTTCTAATGAATTAAAAGTAGGGACAGATGAAAGTGGTGGATATTTAGTTCCAGAAGAAATGGAAGCAGATATTGTAAATGGTCTTGAAGATGAAAATATTGTAAGAAAGTTAGCTACAAAAGTTCAAACTTCCGGACTTCATAAAATCAATATTGCAGCTACAAAGCCAGCAGCCCTATGGGTTGAAGAAGGTGGTCAACTTACCTTTGGAGATGGTACATTCGATCAAGTATCTCTTGATGCACACAAACTCCATGTTGGTATTAAAGTTACTGAAGAACTTCTCTATGATGCAGCCTTTAATTTAGAAAAATACATCACTGAAGAATTTACTAGAGCACTAGCAAATGCTGAAGAGGATGCTTTCTTAAATGGCGATGGAGTAAATAAGCCTACAGGAATTTTTGACTCTAAAAAAGGTGGAGAACTTGGAGGTACAACAAAGGCTCAAACAATTACTGCAGATGAACTAATTGATTTAGTCTACTCCTTAGACAGACCTTATAGAAAGAAAGCAGCCTTCATTTTAAATGATGCAACAGTTGCTCAAATTAGAAAACTTAAAGATGTTAATGGTGCATATATTTGGCAACCATCACTTAAAGATGGAGAACCGGATAGACTTTTAGGATATCCTGCCTACACATCTGCCTTTGCTCCAAAAGCTGATAAAGGAAAACTTGCTGTAGCCTTTGGCGATTTTTCATACTACAAGATTGGAGATAGAGGAAATAGGTCATTCCAAGACTTAAAAGAACTATTTGCTGGTAATGGCATGGTTGGTTTCTTAGGTAAAGAAAGAGTTGATGGAATCTTAGTTTTAAGAGAAGCAGTTAAACTATTAAAAATCGGTACTACTGCCTAAGGAGTAAATTATGATTACTCTTGAGGAGGCAAAGTCCTATTTAAGGGTGGATTTTGATGATGAGGATGAGATGATTGAATCTCTCATCCAATCATCAATCAAACATTCTATGGATGTAGCCAGAGTTGATAGTGAAGAAGACCTTTCTAAAAATCCAAATGGAAAGATAGCCGTTCTATATATGACTGCTTATCTTTATGAACATAGAGAAGAGGCAGATTATTGTGAACTAAACTTAACGCTAAGGGCTTTATTATTTGGTGATAGAAAACCAGGTTTTTAAGGAGGTATTATGGCCAATAGTTTAAATACTTTAAATTTAATTCAAACAAAGGGTGGAATTAATATAAAACAGGGAGATACATCTTCAGAACTAAGTTTCCAGCTATGTGACTCAAAAGGTGACCCTATAAGTTTTTTAAATGCTAAAGATGCCAGTATTCATCTTTATAGCAAAGAAAAGAAACTAGAATGGAAATGTAAGACAAAGGTAATTGAAGATAAGATTTCTTTTAGAATTAATAAACCACTTGCCATAGGATCATATAAAATAGAAATCAAAATAGAAGGTCATATATTCCCATCAGACCAAGGAACTTATATAAGAATAACAAAGGGTTATGAGTCATATACTGATTCAGAAAGTGCAATAGTTGCCATTGAAAATGCTAAAAATATAGCTGATGAAGCAATAAAAAAGGCTATTGAAAAAAATCTAAAAGATATTAAAGGACCAAAGGGAGATAAGGGTGATGACGGCTCTCAAGGCAAAGAAGGCCCACCTGGTCCAAAAGGAGAAGATGGAAAAGACTGCGAAGTTATAGATAACCTTGAAAGTGAAAACGGAGAAAAAGCCCTATCTGCCAGACAAGGTAAAATTCTAAATAAAAAATATGATGAGCTTTTTTACGATGTCGATAATGGTAAGAACTTGATTGCTAAGGCTATTGTCGACAAGAAAGGAAAAGCAAATAAAGATGATAGCTTTAAAGACTTAGCAAGTAAAATTGGAGAAATAAAAACTGGATGGGAACCTGGGCATAAATTTAGTCTAGGCGAATTAAAAGAAGAATATGAATACTATTCTGATGATGAGCCATATCCAGTTATTAAAAATATAGATGATGCATTATCTGTTCAAGACACTAATGATTTCTACTTTATAACAAAGAAAGGGAAATTATCCTTATCAACTAGCTTAGACGAAGTATTAAGTTCTGATAAGCACAAGTATTTGAATCTATGGAAATATAGAAATAATAGATGTATGGGGGTTGTTAGTGCGGATAATAATGGATTTATTTTGATATATGGAATTTCTATGATACTTGAAGAACTTTGGGCCATAGAAACAAAGATACCTTCAAATAAAAAAATAGATATGGCATTTACTGATAATATTTTAGTTGTATCAGCAAATGATAAGTCTGTTATAGAGGTTCATAATTTGATCAATAAAAAATATCTTAGGTTATATAATTATGATTTCTTTTATAAAGGTATTGGTTTGGTATCTATACAAACCAATAATACTATATCGGCAATGGACCAAGATGGTAATATTTTCACCTTCAATCTAGTTGATTACAAATTAGACAAAATAATATATTGCGATAATGATAATATAGGAATTCATACTTCAGATAAAAAAATATATAATTTTCAAATAATAAATGGGGTACTTCAAAATCCAAGATTAGAAATTGATTTATCAAGATGGGCAAAAGGTAAATTTTTATGCTACAGCTCATATTCTTCAGGAAACAGATATACTTATGAAGGAATATCCTTATTAGTAACATATGACAAAAATGTAAGCATAGCGTATGAATGGGAATATGATAAAACCACAGAAGTTGAAACTAAATTTGATAATTTAATTATATCTTATGTAAAAGATGATGTGAAAATACTAGAAGTGATAAATTTATTTACAAAAGTGAAGGACATTACTGAATCGCCAAACTTTAATAGAATAGTAAAATCAGATATTACTACATCTAATGACTATTCTAGTGAAGCTATATATTTTGTACTCAATGGAAATTTATGTAGTTGGGTTAGAAGTGTAAGTTTAAAATATTATATTCTACCAAAACTTCCAGAAAATACTGGAGACTATTATGAAAATAGCTGATTTTAATAGAAGAATAACTTTTCAAAATAAAAATGTTGAGGTAGATGAAATTGGTAACCATAAATCAGTATGGACAGATCATCTAGAAACTTCAGCTTATATATCTTTTCAGGGTAAGGGAGAAGAAGTCTTTCTTGGGATGGAAGTAGATAGGTCGGATATTTCTTTTACCGTAAGATTTCAAAATAGGTTAAAGAACATTAATACTTCAGAATACAGGATTCTATTTGATGATGAAAAGTATAACATCATCTCAATTGACTTTATGAACTATAAAAATAGACTTATAAAGTTTAGGTGTAGGAAGGTGAGTAGATGAATGTAAAAATTGAAAACCTAGCCAGTGAAATAATGAAGGGCTTAGAAGAATATTTTGATATGGCAACAGATGAAGTCAAAAAGGAAGTTAAAAAAACTGGTAGTAATATTAGGAAAGATATACAAGAAAATGCACCTGTAGGAGAAACAAAGAAATATTCTAAATCTTGGTCAGTAAAAACTATGAAAGAAACTTCAAACTCAATAGAGCTCGTAGTTCACTCAAGGAATAGATATCAACTGGCTCATTTACTAGAGAAAGGCCACGTCCTTAGACAGGGAGGAAGAGTATCTGCTAGGCCCCATATTGGACCTGCTGAGGAGAAAGGAGTCAGAGAATTGGAAGAAAATATAATGAGGAAGTTAAGAGAATGAATAAGTTAATGGAAATAATTAATGAGATAGGACTTCCATTTGCCTATTCACACTTTGCTGAGGGAGAAAGTCCAAATCCACCATTTATGGTTTATCTATTTCCAAAGAATAAACACTTTGGTGCAGATGGAGTGGTTTTCTATAAAAACACCCAGATAGACTTAGAACTTTACACTGACAAGAAAGATTTAAAATTAGAAGAAAAGATAGAAGAGATACTTGATAGAGAAAAAATCTACTATGAAAAATCTGAAGTTTGGATTGAATCAGAAAGACTCTATGAAGTTTTGTACGAATTCACACTTAATTTAAAAATTACGGAGGTAAATAATAATGGCAAATAAAGTTAAATTTAATATTTGTAACGTTCACTACGCTCTCTTTGATAAAGCCGAAGAGGGCGTTATTAAATATAAGACACCAGTGCCAATGCCTGGTGCTGTTTCAATTTCACTAGATCCAAATGGAGAGCCTGAAAGCTTTTATGCAGATGGAATTGAATACTACACTATTTCAAACAATATGGGATATGACGGAGATTTAGAAATCGCCCTTATTCCAGAATCATTTAGGACTGATGTTTTGATGGAAAAATCAGATTCTAATAAAGTTCTAATTGAGTCTTCGAATTCTGAAACTGCGAACTTTGCACTGTTATTTGAGTTTGATGGTGACCAAAAGAAAATCCGTCACGTAATGTATAATTGTTCAGCAGCAAGGCCTACTCTTGAAGGAGAAACTAATGAGGAATCAAGAGAAGTTCAACCAGAGACCTTAACTATTCAAGCAAGACCACTTCCAAATGGAAATGTAAAGGCTAGAACAGGAGAAGAGACTACAAAGGAAACTTATGATGGTTGGTACAAGTCAGTTTATCTACCAATAGAAACATCATCTTCTACAACAAGGACAGCAGGAGGTAGTAGATAATGGCATTAACAAAAACTATAAAAATTGATGGAAAAAATGTTATATTTCGTGCATCGGCAGCTATTCCAAGAATCTATAGATTAAAGTTTGGTCTAGACATCTTTAAAGACTTGATGGAACTAGAAAAGTCCATGAAGAAAAACGATAAAGATAAATCTAACCTTGATATAGGTTCACTTGAGTTATTTGAAAATATAGCCTATGTAATGGCGAAGCATGGAGATAAATCTGTACCAGATAGTCCAGAAGAATGGTTGGATAATTTTTCTACTTTTTCAATTTATCAAATTTTACCTCAGTTAATTGAATTATGGGGATTGAATATAAAGACAGAAGAAATATCTAAAAAAAAGTAAGACCAACAGAAAGACCAATGACTACACCCTTGTTTCTATTAAGGGCAGTGGAACTTGGCCTTTCTGTTTCTGATTTATCCCTACTAACAATTGGACTTGTAAATGATATGTTCACAGAAAAGAATAATGACGACTATAAATACAAGGAAGTAGCTACACAAGATGACTTTGATAAATTCTAGGGAGGTGAGAAATATTGGCAAATAGAATAAAAGGGATAACAGTTGAGATTGGTGGAGACACTACCAAGTTACAGACTGCTTTAAAACAAGTTAATACAGAGATAAAACATACTCAATCAGAACTTAGAGATGTAAATAAGCTATTAAAGATTGATCCAAAAAATACTGAACTTATCTCACAAAAGCAGAAACTTCTATCTCAATCTATTCAAGAAACAAAAGAAAAGTTAGAGTCCCTTAAAATTGCAGGTGAACAGGCAAATGCAGCTCTTGCCCATGGAGATATTTCTCAAGCTCAATATGATGCTCTTCAAAGAGAAATTATTGAAACTGAAAATTCCTTGAAATCTCTAGAACAACAAGCATCCAAAACTGGTCAATCCTTTAAAAACATCTCGGACTCTTCTATGAAGATATCTAAGGTTACAGGAGAAGTTGGAAAAGAAATGACTACCAAGGTTACAGCACCAATTGTAGCCGTAGGAGCCTTGGGGCTAAAAACAGCAGCAGACTTTGAAAAGGGAATGTCCTCTGTAAAGGCGATAACAGGTGCAACTGGTGAGGAGCTAAGTCAACTTAAAGAAAAAGCTCTTCAACTTGGTGAGTCTACTTCTTTTAGTGCTAGTGGAGTAACCGAGGCTATGACTGAAATGGCAAAGGCAGGATAGTCTACTAAGGATATATTAACAGGTGTAGGAGGCGTACTTGATGCGTCAGCTGCATCTGGAGAAAATCTTGGTTCAGTTGCAACTATTGTAGCAGATGCTATATCTGGATTTAATATGAAAGCATCTGAGTCTGGAAGAGTAGCTGATGTATTAACTCAAGCGGCCAATGCTGGAACAATAGGTATAAATGACCTAGGCGAGTCTTTTAAATATATAGCACCACTTTCAAATTCTATGGGCTTTAATATTGAAGAAGTAACTTCTGCAATTACAGCCATGTCCATGTCTGGTATTAAGGGCTCACAAGCTGGTACTTCACTTAAAAACTCTTTAACAAATATGATTAAACCTACTAAAGATATGCAAAGTGCTATGGATGAGTTAGGTATCAAGATAACCAATCAAGATGGATCGTTTAAGTCTCTTGATGAAATCCTAAGAGGAATGAGAACATCATTCTCTGGTTTAAGCGATGAACAAAAGGCATATTATGCTACAGTAATTGCTGGCAAAGAAGGTCAAGCAGGTTTACTTTCACTTCTTAATATGAGTCAAGAAGAGTATGACAAAATATCAGCATCTATGAAAAATGCAGGTGGAATTGCGAAAGAAACGGCTGATGTGATGCAAGACAATCTTTCATCAAAGATTGAGGCACTAGGTGGGGCACTTGAAACTCTATCTGTTCGTTTTGGAGATTTAGTTGTTCCGGCACTTACAAAATTTGTAGAAAAGATTACTGATGTTATAACAGCAATTTCAAATGCGCCTCCAGAAGTCCAGAAATTCATTTTAGTATTTGCCGGAATTCTTGCTGCTATTGGCCCAGTCTTGCTTATTATCTCAAAAGTAGCAGCGGTTATTGGAACAGTGACAGGTGCTATGTCTATTCTTTCTGGGGGAATAACAACTGGTGCGACACCAGCGATGCTTGGACTTGCTAAAGTGTTTGGTGTTTTGAAAGGAGCGTTTACTGCTTTAAGTGGACTTATTATGGCTCATCCAATAGTAGCAGCTATCGTTGCTATTGCGACGATTCTTATTCCTTTAATTATCAAAAATTGGGATACAATCAAAGAATTTCTTGTTAATACATGGAACTCGATTGTATCATCCTGTAAGGAAATATGGGGAGGAATTAAAGAGTTTTTTGCCAATCTTTGGAATGGAATTTGTGAGTCTTGGAATGCTATATGGACTACTATTACAACTACTATATCAAGCTTATGGACTAGCTTTATTGAAGGAGTATCTGGAATTTGGAACGGTATAAAAGATTTCTTTACAAATCTATGGCAAGGAATATCTGAGTCTTGGTCTACAGCATGGACAAATATTACGACTTTTATTTCTGAACTATGGACTGCTTTTGTAGAAGGCATAAAAACACTTTGGCAAGGAGTAAAAGATTTCTTTGCTAATCTATGGAGTGGAATTTTAGAAACTTGGAATAGTATATGGATTACAATAACAACTTTTCTAACTGAATCTTGGAATACCTTCATTGAGGGAGCCAAGAGTCTATGGCAAAGTATAGGAGAATTCTTTACAAGCCTTTGGACTGGGATTCAAACTACTTTTACCAATATATGGACAGCTATATCAACTAAAACAACAGAAGTATTTACAGCAGTTGGAGAATTTATTAGGACTATTTGGGAAAGTATAAAGACTTTAATTTCAACAGTTCTTGATGCTATTAAAGTAAAGGCTGAGACTATTTGGAATGGGATAAAAACGTTCTTGACTACAGTAATCACTGCCATAGGAACATTTATATCCACATCTTGGAATAATATAAAAACAGTAATTCAATCAGTTTTAAATACTATTAAATCAATAGTTATGAATGTTTGGAATGCTATAAAGTTATTTATATCTGGAGTTTTAAATGGAATTAAGTCATTAGTGTCTAATATTTGGAATAGCATCAAGGCTACT
Source organism: Finegoldia magna (assembly GCF_018371055.1). GTDB lineage: Bacteria > Bacillota > Clostridia > Tissierellales > Peptoniphilaceae > Finegoldia > Finegoldia magna_I. The sequence continues at coordinate 16,496 of NZ_JAGYZD010000011.1, forward strand.
ATTTCATCAACAGTTAATTCTGCAAAATCATCTGTTTCATCTGCATTTAATTCAATGAAGTCAGCTATTTCTTCTAGTATGTCGAATATTTTATCTAGTATAAGAAATGGGTTTAATAATGCAGTGAACTTCATTAGAAATCTTGCATCACAAGCCTACAACTGGGGTGCAGATATGATTAATGGAATTGCAAGAGGAATTTCAAATGCAATAGGTAATGTAATATCTGCTGTATCTGATGTAGCATCAACTATTAGATCCTACTTACACTTTTCAGTACCAGATGTTGGGCCACTTACTGACTATGAAGAATGGATGCCAGACTTTATGGAAGGTTTATCAAAAGGAATTGAGAAGAGCAGGAGTTTGGTTAAATCTTCTATGAAGAATGTAGCAAGTGATATGGTTCTTAGTCCAAATATATCATCCGTTGGTATGAGTGGATACGATAAAGGAGATGCTGTAAATGGAATAGATATAGGAAGTCAAATATCTGATGCAATTGCAAACATAAATTTAAAATCTGAAAATACTGGAGATATAGTAATACCAGTTTATCTTGGAGGCACACTCCTCGATGAAGTTATTGTTAATGCCTCAATGCGTAAGAATTTAAGAAGTGGAGGTAGATAGAAATGAAACATCAATCATATTTAATTATTGAAGGAGTAGACCTACCTTTACCAAATTCTTATGATTTGGAGTTTAGAGATATTGAGGCAGACACCGGAGGAGAGACAGAGGCCGGAACTATTCAAAGGGATATTGTTAGAAATAAAGTAGCAAGTATATCTGTAGGTTTTTCTTGTAGTCCTAAGCTTGTAAAGACATTGAGTGGTTTTGCTAATAAGCCTAATCTTAAAGTTAAATACTTAGATACAGAAACATTGGAACTAAAAGAGACACAAATGTATATAGACAAGTTTCAAGTCAAATTAATAAAAGATACTTCTTATAAAGGGCTGTGGGAAGTATCTTTTTCATTGGAGGAATATTGATGTATCTAACAAGCAATGAATATAAAACAGCAATCAAAAAGAATTCTCGTAAATTTTACTGGACGGGGAATATCATATTAAAAGATGAAACAATCATTCCCTTTACCAATAAAGATATTCTTAAAGGGTCTGGATACATTCATCGTTCATGCTCTGGATCTTCTGAACTTGAAATAGGTACAGTTTATGCTGGAGAGTTTGGAAT
>NZ_JAGYZD010000218.1 GCF_018371055.1 Finegoldia magna
AATCAGCCAAAAATACACTCAAAAAGAAAGAAAAGAAGACAACGAAGAATACGAAAACTACAAGCAAAACGATTCACCTGATTGGTATTTGAAATGCGTTAAATTTATCAGTGTATACGCCGACAAAATCTATGATTTTTACGCATCCACAAAACATGGAATCATATATTCATTTTTGACATCAGGTTTAATCGCTGCTTTGACTAGCGCAGTGTGGGTTAGCGTTACAACACAAGGTTCACTTGGAGAATTGTCAAAAGTTTTCCACAAACCTACGATTTCTATAATGACTTTGATTTTAGTACCGTTAATCAACTATGTGATGACAAGATTCATATACATGTTTACGAAAAAATACATGAGACCAACTCCACCTCCTTGCACAAGAGATGTGAAGGGCGGAGTATTTTCGATAATTAATGGATTGTTTATGTTCATACTTACGCCATTAGGATTTATCGGAAGCATTATCGGCTGCTTCACTGGAATGGTAGCTTACTCTGCGACTTTCCTAGATTTGTATTTGGAAAAGGACAGCTTCAAGGTTGGTTTGAAATCATTCATCGCACAAATTGTAATCAAAGTTATCGTGTTTGTATTGGAAATGTTATTGGTAGCTTTGGTTGGAATTTTAATTTATAATTCATTTTCAAATATGATTAGATAGAACTTTACCCGATCTCAATTGAGGTCGGGTTTTTGTATGTTCATTTCTTTATTAATACAATCATTTCAAATTTTCTTCATTAATTCGCATTTATTGAATGCTTTGTTGTACTGGGTTATAATAAATGTATAAATTAAGAGGAGTTTTTATGGAAAAATTTTATGGTGAAGTGTTTTCACGTTTAGAAAAACATATTAAAACAATAGAGAAGAAACAGGGCGCGTGGATGTTCACGCTGATTATTTCGGGAGTAATTAGTTTACTTTCATTTATGTTGTGGATGAAGATTAGTCCTCCGACTTCGTCGAAGGATTTTCTGAGTTTGTCGCTTCCGTTGTCGTATTTTTCGAAGACTGTCATGTCACCTTTTTCGTGTGTGTTGAGTTTTTGGATTGCGACAAGTTTTTTGAAAAATGATATGGTGGCAAAGATTTCGAACGCAGAATTTTTGGCGAAGGCTAGTGTGTACACTTTGGTTACTATTGTGCTCTCTTCTGTGTTTAACACTAGAATTCCAGCTGTTAGTGTGATTGTGAATGTGATTTCGGGGTTTGTGTACAGCATTGTGATGTACGACAAATTCAAGCCCGATTTTTTGAACAAGGCGACGATAACGGCTGCTATTGTGAAGATTGTGATGAGTGCGATTGGTTTTTTGATGGGTACAACTTTGTTGTTCTTCATCGTTGTGAATTAGTCGTGTGTTAGTTGTGAAATTAATAAGGAGTGTTTTATGAAAAAATTGGTGGCTTTGATGCTGGCATGTATGTTGAGTTTTCCTGTGGTGAGTGTTGCAGACAAGGATAGCGCAAATGAAGGGGCTTCGGAAAAGGTTGAAGCAAACGCAAATGATACTGCTAAAAAATCTGATTCTAATGCAAAAACTAAAGATACAAATGAGAAAAAGCAGGAAGAAATCACTACTAATGAAGATGGTGTGTTCAAAAATGTTATTCACCAACGATTCCAAGGCGAAAACAGAGCGAAGACTGCTGTGAATGTGCAACGTCATTACTTTGCAAATACGAACAAGGTTATTCTTGTGAATGACAACGCATATCCCGATGCAATCAGTGCGACGAACGTATCTATGGGCAAATACCCTCTTTTGTACACTGGCAAGAATTCATTATCCGTTGAAACGAAATTAGCGCTTGACAAGATGTTCTTGGATGAGATTTATCTGATGGGTGGAGTGAATACTATAAGCAAAAAGGTTGAAAATAATTTGAGAAGAAATTTCCCACACGCGAAAATCACTAGAATTATGGGGAATAATCGTTACGACACATCAGCGGAATCTGCGAAAACACGCGCACATACTACGAATTTGATATTTGCCGCAGGTACAAATTATGCAGACGCATTGTATGCTACAAGCCTTGCAGCGCACCAAAAAGCGCCAATCTTGCTTGTAAGTAACGACGGATTATCCACATCTACTGTGAATTTCATAAAATCAATCGGAAATATCGATAACGTGACAATTGTCGGTGGAGAAATATCTGTAAATCAATCTGTTAAAAACCAAATCGAAAATCTTACTAAAAAACGTGTCACAAGACTTGCAGGTCAGGACCGATACGCATCTAGCGTTGAAGTCGCTAAGAGAGTTAATGCAAATCCAGCGGAAGTTATCACTACAAGCGGTGAAGTGTTCGCAGATGCACTCGTATCATCTACAGTTGCACAAAAAATCAAAGCACCAATCTTGCTGGTCAAAAAAGACGTCCTACCACTAAAAGTTAGAGAATATATGAAAGACACCAACTCCATCTACAAATTGACTACAATCGGTGGATACAACACAGTTACCAAAAACAATTACTCCACACAAGTAATATTGATATCGGGACTAGACATCGACAAGCCACTTTTGGATAAACAAGGAAAAGGGCTCATCAAAGCATTCACAAAAGATTACAAGAAATACTACGTCCTTCCTAACAACAAATACTACAACTCAATCAAAAAATACGACAAATTATTCGTTTATTTGAGAGATGCATTGGCAGAAGATTACAGACCATTGGAATAACATTGAAATAAATTAGAAGAGGACAATGTCCTCTTTTTTTACGCAAAAAA
>NZ_JAGYZD010000219.1 GCF_018371055.1 Finegoldia magna
AAGGAATTCTAGGGTTAGAAGCTGCCTGTGCATCCTTAACTGAAAAAGGAGATAAGGTTTTAGTTTTAGATAATGGCTTATATGGAAGATGGTTTGATGTCAATTATCTTGGCAATATGAAAGATGGTTTTACAATTGTAAATAAAGAAAAAAAACCAACAGAGCCAGGTAAGCCAGAAGAACCAAATACACCAAATAAACCTAATGACCAACAAGAACCAAATAAGCCAGAAACTCCAAAAGATCCAGAAAAGCCAAATAACCCTGGAACACCAGTTAAACCAAATACTCCTAAGACTCCTTTGCCAGGTAAGCAATTACCTAAAACAGGAAACGGATTAAATCCATCAACCTATGCTTGGATTTTACTAGGACTTGGTAATCTTTCTACTTTTGCTGGAATTCGAAGAAAAAAGAGAATAAGATCAAGAAGAAAGAAAAATGTCAAATAAGCAAAAAAAGATCATTTAAGTAAATTTCTTCTTGCAGTCGGGTTAATATTCATTGTTTTTTCTATTGCTTTTCTATTTCTAAACCACAAGAGGATAGAATTAAAGAAAGAAGAATCTATTAATCTGGAAAAACAAATAAAACAAGAATTACCTCCTTTTGAAAATTACGAACAGGAGAATAGACCTGAAGAGATAGAACAAAATGTTGCATCAAAAGACTCTATAAAAGATACAGCTATAGGCGTTCTTAGAATCGATAAGATAGGAGTCATTACCCCTATTAGTGATAATACAAGTGAACAATCTTTGTTAGAAGGTTCAGGTATTGTTGAGGATACAGATATACCGACTTCAGAGGGAAATACTATAACTGTTCTTGCAGGGCACAGAGGAGGAATAAACGAAACACAATCTTTTCTAAATATTGACAAGTTGGAAAATGGTGATAAGCTAAAAATTACTACTAGAGAAGAAGAACTCTATTACAAGGTAGTTGATAAAGAAGTGATTGAACCTACGGATTGGAGTAAATTTACACGAGAAGAAGGAAAGACCAAACTCTTTTTAATGGCGTGTCATCCTTATCCCAAAAACGATAAAAGGCTTTTAGTAAAAGCTGAGCTAGTCAAAAATGATGAAGAGATAAACAATTAAATAAGCAATATAAAAAACTATCCATTGAAATTTATTTCTTTGGATAGTTTTTTGTTGCTGTTTAAAACATAGACTCATAAATTGAGAGGCAAATTATGAAGTAACAAAAGCATGGATACTATTAGCTATAAACTTTACTCAAAAAAAGAAGAATTTATTCAAGCAAATACGCCCTTTCAAGTATTGTCTACTGCTCTAAATGCGGGGATATTTATAGAAGAATTGCTTGGAATAACAGAGGAAAAAAATACACCGTTTGGAGGTGTTGTACAAGAGTAACCCATGGACCAGATGCCTGCCATGCAAGAACAATAAAAGAGGAAGACCTACAAGAGGCAGTCGTAGAAGCCATCAACCAACTTATATCGGAAAGTAGTGAATTAAAAGAAATAATAAAAGAGAATATAGAAAAAGCCATCACAGGTAATGGAAGTAGGCAGATAGAAGAAATAGATAAAGAAATGCTGGCAGTTCAAGAAGAACTTTTAAAAGTTGCTAATGCCAAGAAAGACTACACAGACCTTGCAAATAAGGTAGAAGAATTAAGAAATGAAAAAGAAAAGATACTTCTAAATGTGGCGGAAGAGAAGAATGTAAAAAGTAGATTGATGGAATTAGAAGAGTTTTTAGATAATCAGGAATCAGAAATAGAAAGATATGATGAAGATTTAGTAAGAAAACTTATAGAGAAGATAGTAATTTATGAAGAAAATTTAAAAGTAGTATTTAAATCTGGACTTAAGGTTGAGATTGAAAAATAGACAGCTCTAGATATAGGGCTGTTTTTTCTTTGCCTACAAATGATATAATATAAATAATAAATATTTGTGGAGAAGGTATATGGTTGAACTAGAAGAAATATTGGAATTGATGAATCTTAGGCAGGAAGGTGGGCACTGGGATTTTAAGAAAGAATGGTATAAATCTGATAATAAAGGAAAGCAAGACTTACTTCATGATATTATTTGCATGTCTAATAATTTAGATAGTAGAGATGCTTTTATAATAATAGGTGTCAACGAAGATGATAATTATAATCTTAGAGATGTGAGTGAAGACAATGGAAGAAAAAACACTCAAAATATAGTTGATTTTCTAAAAGACAAAAAATTCGCAGGTGGTTTAAGGCCAACGGTATATGTAAAAAGCTATCAAATATCAAGTAAAACAATTGATGTAATAGTAATATTAAATGAAAATAACACACCGTATTATTTGACAGATAAATTTCAGGAAATTAGAGCATATTATATTTATACGAGAATTCAAGATACTAATACACCTATAGATAGATCAGCAGATGTAGATAAAGTTGAATTTTTATGGAAGAAGAGATTCGGATTAACTCAATCAGTATTAGAGAGATTAGAGATTTATCTTGAAGACTATGAAAATTGGAATGATGGTCCAAATGGTGAGATGCAGAAGTATTATAAGTATTTTCCAGAATTCACTATAGAATATGAAAGCGCTAGAGATGAAAGAGATGGATATGAATATTATCTTTTTTCTCAAACAGACTCAAGGCCACATTGGTATGATATAAAATTTAAATATCATCAGACATTATTGAAAGAATTAGGTGGGGTTGCTTTAGATGGAGGTAGGTACTTCACGCCTTGCCCTGAAATAGATGGAAT
>NZ_JAGYZD010000220.1 GCF_018371055.1 Finegoldia magna
TTAACTGAAACTGGAAAGATAAGTGAAGTTGAAACAAATTATTTGGAAAATATTACAGAAAAAATAGAAACTTTATAAAACTTATAAAACTAGCTCGTTAGGGGCTAGTTTTTTTTCATAAATGGCGGTAATATCATAAATGCAACCGATAGTTGCGTAATTTCAAATCAAAGTTTGTAGTAATCAACTGCAAGATTTTATAAAATTAAATTAACAAAAATTCAAGGAGGTTTGAAATGATATTAAGTGACAAGATAATTCTTCTTAGAAAAAAGAGTAATCTAACTCAAGAAGAATTGGCAGAAAAATTAGGTGTTAGCAGACAATCTGTATCGAAATGGGAAATGGGAAACTCAATTCCGGATATCAATAAGATTATTCAATTGAGTAATGTTTTTGGAGTAAAAACAGACTACTTATTAAAGGATGATATTGATGATATTGAATATTCGGATGATACTGTCGAAGAGTTGGATACTAAGAAGACAATTAGTGTAGAAGATGCTAATGATTTTATGAGTGCATACGAAGAATATTCAAATGACGTTGCTGATAGCATAAGCTTATTCATAATGTCTCCAATAGCAGTTTTGATATCTCAAATCATAGCCTTGACAGCTAATGTTAAGAGTGAAGATCCCTTCGTAATAGGAGGAACTATTGTATTATTTCTTATAATTGCTTTTGGTGTATACAAATTAATCGTGAAAGCGAATTTAATTGAAAAATATGATTTTATTTCAAAAGAATCATTTAATTTATCATACGGTGTAAAAGGAATAGTCGAAAAGAAAAAGGAAGAAAGAGAACAAAAAGATAATAAAGCAATAGCTAGTGCGATAATAATGTATATATTATGTGTGATTCCTATCATACTTGTATCCATATCAGAGAGTGAAGTATTACAATTATCAGCTATTATATTGTTGTTAATTATTGTATCAGCAGCTACTAATATTTTAATCAAAAAACTTTCTGTTATATCAAGTTATAATATGCTACTTCAAGTAGAAGATTACACTCTGAAAAATAAAAAATTGAGAGAGAAGATGAGCGGATATATTACAGCCTTCTGGTTAATAATCACAGCAATATATCTTGCAGTTAGCTTGTATACGAACAGATGGGAAATCACTTGGGTGATTTTTGCGGCTGGAGCGGTTATGTTTGCGGCATTTTATTTCATCTTAAAATCTCATTTCAACAATAAAATGAAATAATAAATCAAAAAAACATTCTCTAATATTGAGCAAAACTCAAAATAGAGAATGTTTTTGTTTTTATAAATCGCTAACTGTGGTATCGTCTACTTCTTCTTTTTTCACTGTGTTTTCATCTATTTCAGATTTCTTTTCATCTTCAAGGTTAAGAATTTCCATGAATTCTTCTCCAGTGATAGTTTCTTTTTCTAGTAAGAATTTAGAAATTTCATGAAGTTTATCGATATTTTCAGTTAAAATATTTCTAGCTTTTTCGTGAGCGGCTTTTATTATAGATTCTACTTTATTATCTATTTGACCAGCTTTTTGATCACTTGCAGCTAATGTATTGCCGCCGCCAAGATATTTTGAGTTTGTAGTTTCCAAGCTCATCATATCGAATTCGTCAGTCATACCGTACTGAGTGACCATCGCACGAGCGATTTTTGTAGCTTTTTCTATATCATTTGAAGCTCCAGTAGTTCTTGTGTTAAACACAACTTCTTCTGCACTTCTTCCTCCTGTAAGTGTAACTATCATATTAAATAGTTCTTCTTTGTTCATGAGGAATTTTTCTTCTTGATCTACTTGCATTGTGTAGCCCAACGCACCGCTTGTTCTAGGAATAATTGTAATCTTAGTAACTGGAGCGGAATGTGATTGCATTGCAGCAACTAATGCGTGTCCAACTTCGTGATAAGCTATAAGTTCTTTTTCTTTTGGAGTTATAACTGTGCCTTTTCTTTGTTGACCAGCTATTACAACTTCAACAGATTCTATCAAATCTTCTTGTGTTACGATATTTCTTCCCATTCTAACAGCTCTTAGTGCAGCTTCATTTACTATATTTGCCAATTGAGCACCACTTGTACCTGCTGTCATCAAAGCGACTGCCTTGTAATCCAAATCTTTTTCGATTTTGATTTTACGCGCGTGAACTTTAAGAATATCGATACGTCCTTGTAAATCTGGAAGTTCAACAGGAATTTGTCTGTCAAATCTACCAGGTCTAGTAAGCGCTGGATCTAAAATTTCAGGTCTATTAGTAGCAGCTAGTATAACAACTCCTGAATTTCCGCTGAAACCGTCCATTTCATTTAATAATTGGTTAAGAGTTTGTTCTCTTTCGTCGTTACCAGAAATTCCAGCAGTATCACGTCTCTTACCGATAGCATCGATTTCGTCGATGAATACGATACAAGGTGCCTTTTCTGCTGCTTGTTTGAACAAATCACGAACTTTACTAGCTCCTAATCCGACAAACATTTCAACGAATTCTGAACCACTCATTGAAAAGAATGGAACTTTTGCCTCACCAGCAACAGCTTGTGCAAGCAAAGTCTTACCAGTTCCAGGAGGACCCACTAATAAAACGCCTTTTGGTAACACTGCACCAATTTCGTTGTATCTTTTTGGATCGTGCAAGAAGTCAACAACTTCCAACAAAGCATCCTTGGCTTCTTCTTGACCAGCAACATCTGTAAATTTCTTGCCAGTTTGACTTTCAACGTAAATTTTTGCGTTGCTCTTACCAAATTGTAATGC
>NZ_JAGYZD010000221.1 GCF_018371055.1 Finegoldia magna
TGATTTAACAAAGCCAACGCTAATGTCAAAACTAGTGTCAATCCCAACATAAAAATTACTGGATATACGACTGATTTTTTCTTAGCCATTAACCTTGACCTCCTTATTTGATTTTGCTTTTTTATTAGCTTGAACTTTATTTACACAATAATCAATTATTGGTTCAAAAGTGTTACCAATAAGAACTGCAAACATAACACCACCTGCAAATAATGCAAATCCTCTGATAATTACAGTTACAATTCCTATTATGAAACCATAAATCCATTTACCAATTGGAGTCTTAGCTGCAGATACAGGATCTGTTGCCATGAATACAGTACCGAATAAAAATCCTCCCATTAACATTCCATAAATAGGATTAGGAACAGAAGTTACACCCATTGCGTTAAAAATTAAACTTAATACGCAAAAACCTAGTACACTTCCTGCCATAATTTGCCAGCTTGCAACTTTTTTATAAATCAAATAAATTGCTCCAATAATAATCAAAACTTTGCAAGTCTCTCCGATAACTCCAGGAATTTGTCCCAAAAGCATAGTCGGGATTGTTTCAAATGCTGAGTTAACTTTGAAGGCTGTCATTGGAGTTGGTTGTGTCATAGAGTCCAATGATTGAGTTAAGTAAGTTCCAAATCCTCCTGGAAAACTACCTACAGCTTTGTTCCAATAAATAGTCATTTGTTGAGGAAAATTAACATAAATAAATACACGAGCCACTAAGGCTGGATTGAAAACATTTTTTGCAAATCCTCCAAAAACCATCTTCCCGAAAAATATACCAAACGCTATACCAACCGCTGAAATCCAAAAAGGAATTGATGGTGGTAATGTCATTGTATACAAACAGGAAGTGACAATAGCTGCTTCAGATATTTTGTTTCTTTTGAATATCTTAGCATTAGCCAAATATTCGACAAGGCATGCAACTATTATGTTTAGCAAAAACAAAGCTAACACTCTTAGGCCATAAAAATATATTGCCACTAAAGCAATCGGCAAAAGCGCAAACATAACAGGATGCATCATTTTTTGTTTCATAAAATACTTATTATAAAACTCTTTCAAACCTTTCACCCCTTATAAAAATTTTTTATATATAAAACCCATAAAATACGGATTTATTTTTATTACTAAAAGCTTTTCATTATGTACTAGAAAAAATATTTCTTTTATTTATCATATCATAAAGAGCACCAAAATCAATGATAAAATTTGTTATTTTTAATAAGTAGAATATCTTATGCCAAAGATATTGACCATATATAATATACCCATTTAACCATAAAAATAATTATCTCAGATAATTTTCTTAAATAAAAAAATCGACCTAAATTAATAGGCCGATCTGTTATTCTTGATTAAATTTTATAAGACTTTTGTTTTTCTGAAAATTTTTGCGATTAGTTTTCACCAGCAAAAAGTAAAGTCCTGCAAAAGGCACCGCCAAGTAGAATGTAACAAATCTATTGATTGCCATTATACTGAAGGCCAAAGATTTTGGCATAAAAGAAGAATACACAAGCATCATGCTTCCTTCGATAACTCCTACCCCTCCAGGAATATGAACACTTTCAAACGAAATTGTAACCACCGCTTGGATTAGAACAAGAGTCATAAAATTATATGAATTCAATCCAAATGATTTGTACAAAATTGCAGGGATCGCAAACGAAAACAAAAGCATTGGAATTGAAATGCACAATAATTTTGCAAAAACTTTTTTGTTATTAATCAAAAATTTTCCGAAATTTTTGTGTTCTTCTATGGTTTTTGTAATATCTTCTTCAGATTTGCTGAATCGTTTAAGAAGCTTAAATTTGGAAAATATCGTGTTGAAAAATCTGATTACTCTAGCCGCCAATTCGCTATCAAACATCAAAAATCCTATTCCGATTACCAGTACCAATTGACACGCTATTCCATATATAACCAAGTACTTAAACTCAGAAATCGACGCAATTTTTCCTACTAATCCAAAAATCATTGCTACAAAGAAAATAATTACCATGGACAAATGATAAATCCAATTAAAAGAAAGTAGTGAATTGATAGTAGTCAATGAATCAATGTTATCCGTTCTCATTGTGTGGTATTGCAATGGTTGACCAAGGCTACCACCTGGGGATATCATACTGAAAAAATAATCCGTAAATGTATATCCAAAGCACCTTTTAAATGATACATCATAACCTTGTATACTTAGAAGATATTTATACGATATAGCTTCCAATAGAAAAAACATAAACATGGTCATAACACATGCTGCTATGAAAACTGGTCCTATTTTTTTTATTACATCAAAAGCATCATCTGCTCCAATTTTATTTTTTATGAAAAAAATTACTCCTACACTAAATGCAAATACTAAAATTGCTCTTAAAATCGTGTTTTTGTTCTTCATGTTACACCTCATCTGATAAAAGTATACCATTAGTGTAATACAGTTTGCAATTAGTTTTTTTCATTGTTGCTTTTTTGTATACTTTTGAAAGTAAAAAACCTACCGAAATAAATCAGTAGGCTAATTAGTTATTTTCTAATAACTTCAATTTTAACATTTTCTCCATTCAAATCAACATCTTCCCCGTCCACATTTTCATCAATAATAATGTCAACTGTTAATGTTTCATCTTTTATGAAGTCTTCATATTGTTCAATTGCTTTTTTAATATCATCTGTTGGCTTGATTTTGATGATGATATTATCTAATACATCA
>NZ_JAGYZD010000222.1 GCF_018371055.1 Finegoldia magna
ACAGGTAGAAAATGGGAATCAGCATTTAAAGTAGAAAACAGTCAAAAATATGTTATTTGTAATGCTGATGAAGGAGACCCTGGTGCTTTCATGGACAGAGCAATTCTTGAAGGAGACCCTCATTCAGTTCTAGAAGGTATGGCTATTTGCGGTAGAGCGATTGGTGCTAATCAAGGTTTTATCTATGTAAGAGCAGAATATCCAATTGCTGTTAAAAGATTGAGAATTGCGATACAACAAGCAAAAGAAATGAATCTTTTAGGAAACAACATTTTTGGATCTGATTTTTCATTTGATATCGAATTGAGATTGGGTTCAGGAGCTTTTGTATGTGGTGAAGGTACTGCCTTGATGGAATCTATCGAAGGAAGACGTGGAATGCCTCGTACTAAAATATTCAGAACTGCTGAAAGAGGATTGTGGGATAAACCAACTATTATCAATAACGTTGAAACATTTGCTAATGTTCCAGCAATTATGTATAAAGGTGCAGATTGGTTTACAAGTTTTGGTACAGAAGGTTCACCAGGAACTAAAGTATTCGCTTTAGGTGGTAAAGTTGTAAACACTGGTTTGGTAGAAGTTCCAATGGGATCTACTTTAAGAGAAATAATATTTGATATCGGCGGCGGAATTAAAGATGGAAAGAAGTTCAAAGCTGTTCAAACAGGTGGACCATCTGGTGGATGTATTCCAGAAGAATTCCTGGATACTCCAGTTGATTTCGAATCATTAGGAAAAATCGGTTCAATCATGGGATCAGGTGGAATGATTGTAATGGATGAAGACGACTGTATGGTTGATATTGCTAGATTCTTCCTTGAATTTACTGTAGATGAATCTTGCGGTAAGTGTGTTCCATGTCGTGAAGGTACTAAGAGAATGCTTGAAATTCTAGAAAAAATCACTTCCGGAAAAGGTGAAGATGGAGATATCGAAGCATTAGAAGAATTGTGTGATACTATCACATCAGCTTCACTTTGTGGTCTTGGACAAACAGCTCCAAATCCAGTTATCTCAACATTAAAATACTTCAGAAATGAATATGAAGCTCACATTTACGATAAGAAATGTCCTGCTCATGCATGTAAGGCACTTTTATCATATGAAATTACAGACAAATGTATAGGTTGCACTAAATGTGCTAAAAATTGCCCTGTAAGTTGTATAGAAGGAGAAGTTAAGAAACAACACGTTATCGACAAATCTCAATGTATAAAATGTGGTAATTGCGAAACTGTATGTCCTGTTCACGCTGTAGTTAGGAGATAGATAGTATGATTACTGTAACTATTGACGGAAAAGTAATTAAAACTGATAAGCCTAAATTCATTATTGAACTAGCAAGGGAAAATGGAATAGATATTCCAAACTTATGCTATGACAAAAACTTGGATGTAGTGAGTGCGTGTAGACTTTGCTTGGTAGAAATTGAAGGTAGTAAAAAACTTATGACAGCTTGTTCTACTTTGGCAAAAGACAACATGGTTGTTCATACTAAAACAGATAGATTAATAAAACACAGACAAAGAATTCTTCAAATGTTGTTGGATTCTCATCCAAATGATTGCTTGACATGTCAAAAATCTGGAGAATGTCAATTACAAAAATATTCATATGAATACGGAGTAAAATTCAGAGAACATGACGGAGCAAAAAGAGAAAAATTAGTCGATGATTCTTCACCATACATCATTAGAGATGATAGCAAGTGTATATTATGCGGAAAATGCGTAAGAACTTGTAATGTTATGGATGATAGAAAAATACTTAATTTCTCAAATAGAGGATATCAAACAAGAATTAACTTAGATATTAATGATACATTTGAATCTTCTTATTGTATTTCATGCAATAGATGTGTAGTAGCTTGTCCAGTAGGAGCATTGATGGATAAGAGAGCTATGAATTTAGGAAGAAAATGGGAATTAGAAACTAAGAAAGTTCAATGTAGGGTTTGCGAATACGGTTGTGAATTCGAAGTTTTAAGAAAGAATGGAAAGAACCTTGCATTGAGAGCATTGAGTCCAGAAAATGGCAGACCACTTTGCTTAAAGGGTAGATTGACTACGGAATTATTAAATGTAGATAATCCAAAACAACCTTACAAAAAGATTGGCGGAGAATTTGTGGAAGCTAGTTGGAATAATGTCTTAGGTTTGGATAAGATTTTAGAAAAAATCGAAAAAATAAACGAGTAAAAAATCAAGAATAAATATAGAGAATTAATAGGTGAAGTTATGAATAGAGAACAATTAATATCAATTATTGATGATGCTGTTAATAGAGAAGATGATTCGTACACATTTTACAAAAATGCAGCTGAAAAAGCAGAGGATCCTCAAACAAAAAGTCTTTTTGAAAGACTTAGCAAGGAAGAATTGAAACACAAAGATTACTTACAAAAATTCTTAGAAACTAAAGCTGAAACTATAAAAATTGATGATAGTGAAGATTATAATTTATCACAAGACATTGATAGACCAAGAATGACTACGGAAATGGACTTCAGAGATGCTATCAAATTAGCTATCAAAAGAGAAGAAGAAGCTATGCAATTGTACGCTGATATTGCAAATTCTTGCTTAGATAAAGCTGAACAAGATATTTTTGCTGGATTATCTAAAATGGAAAAATTGCATAAAACTGAACTAGAAGAAATATTTTTGAATGTAGGATTTAACGAAGTTTGGTAGGTGTAATATGTTAAATATAAAT
>NZ_JAGYZD010000012.1 GCF_018371055.1 Finegoldia magna
TTATAACTTAAGTTTAATGAATAATAGACCTAGAAAATGTATACAATATAAAACACCTAAAGAAGAACTTTTTGGTTTCTTACCATAGGTGTTGCATTTTATTTGACAATTCGTCTATTGGAAAAAAATATATATTAATGGTATTCTATATGTAAAGAAAAGGGGTATAAGATGGATTCAGATTTATTATTATTTTTAAGTAGTTTGAACACGAATTATAATTGGATAGGTCCAATTCTTGAAAATTATCGCACTTTAGATGATATTATCTACGATAATACAAAAAAACTTTTAGGAGTAGACCCTAAAATCTACGAATTTATACTAAAGAATATGAAAAAATTCGATATAAATTTGTACAAGGAAAAACTGTGGAAGAATAGTATAAAATTTACTACATACGGTGATTTAAAATACCCAAAAAAATTACTAGGAATTGACAATGCACCATATACTTTGTACTATAAAGGTGATTTGACTGAAGATTTCGATAATTGTGTTTCTTTTGTAGGAGCTAGAAAATGCAGTCAATATGGATCTTATGCTTGTAAAAAATTTGTTTCGGAAATCTCACAATATAAAATACCCGTAGTTAGTGGATTGGCTCTTGGAATTGATAAAATATCTCATCAAACTGCTCTTGAGAATAATAATAAAACAATTGGAGTTTTGGGGTGTGGAATAGATCAAGTATATCCAAGGAGTAATTATAGAGTGTTTCAAGATATGATTTCATCACATAACGGAGTAATTATAAGTGAATATCCTTTTGGAATAGCACCATTGCCATATAATTTTCCTTTTAGAAATAGAATAATCTCTGGGTTATCACTTGCAACTGTCGTTGTTGAAGCAAAAGAGAAAAGCGGTACATTAATCACATCATCTTATGCCTTGTCTCAAGGTAGAGATATATTTGCTGTTCCAGGAAATATTAACTCAGTTTATTCAACCGGAACTAATCAATTAATAAAAGATGGGGCTTACATATTAACTGACGTTTTGGATATTATAACTCAAATCCCTGAATTTCAAAATAAATATATAGAAAAACCACAATTGAGTTTTGATTTGAATGAATTAGAGCGTAAAATATTTAATTTATTGAAAATTGACGCGAATTCACCAGATGAAATTTCTTTAAAATTGAATGAAGATATTTCTGATGTCTTGATGAGTTTAACCAAAATGGAATTGTTGGGAATTGTTGTGGATATTGGAAGCAAATACTCATTAAAGTAGATTCAATAATGTGATATAATAACATTGGAATTTTAAAGAGGAGAATGATATGGACAAAAAACAATTAGCTATTAATACTATTAGATTATTATCTGTAGAAATGATTCAAAAAGCGAATTCAGGTCACCCGGGACTTCCTTTAGGTGCAAGCCCTATGACATTTACATTATTTAACGATATAATGCATTTTTCACCAAAACACAGCGATTGGATAAATAGGGACAGATTTATTTTATCAGCTGGTCATGGTTCTGCAATGTTATATTCACTTTTACATTTATTTGGATTTGGAATATCAGTAGATGATTTAAAAGAATTTAGACAATACAACAGCTTAACACCAGGACATCCAGAATATTTGCATACAAAAGGAATTGATGCGACGACTGGTCCTTTAGGACAAGGATTAAGTATGGCTGTTGGTATGGCAATTGCTCAAGAATATTTGGCTAGCCAATTTAATACTGAAAACCACAAAATTTTTGACAACTATACTTACACAATTGTTGGTGATGGTTGTCTTCAAGAAGGAATAACTAATGAAGCTAGTTCAATAGCTGGATCATTAAAACTATCAAAATTGATTTGTTTATATGATTCTAACAATATAACAATTGAAGGCGATACAAAAAATATTTTCTCAGAAAATGTCAGAGCTAGATATGAAGCATTGGGCTGGGATACTTATTTTGTAGAAGATGGAAATGATATAGACAAAATAAGAGAAACTATTGAAATTGCGAAAACAACTGATAAACCATCATTTATTGAAATAAAAACAAAAATTGGTTATGGAAGTGTCGTTGAAGGGACTGCAAAAGCTCATGGTGCTCCAATTGGCGCAGAAAATATTCCAAGTTTAAAAGAAAAATTAGGATTAGACTTTACAGAAAAATTCTATATTCCACAAGAAGTAAAGGAACTTTTTGAACAATCAGCTTCAGAAAAGGAAAAATATTATTCTGAATGGGAAAGTATGTTTGAAGACTACAAACAAACTCACAAAGATCTTTATGATAAGTTAATGAAATTCTTATCTAAAGAAACTCATGAAGATTATTTAACATCTAAAGAGTTTACTAGCTTTGAAAAAGACGATGCCACAAGATCATATTCACATGTTTTATTAAATAGATTAAAAGATAAGCAATTAAATATTGTTGGAGGATCAGCTGATTTAGCTCCTTCTAATAAAACTTTTATGGATGGTTTAGATGTGTTTACACAAACTAATAGATCTGGAAGAAACATACAATTTGGCGTTAGAGAACACGCAATGGCAGCTATCACGAATGGTATCAGTTTGTATGGTGGATTGATTCCGTATTGCGCTACGTTTATGATTTTCTCAGATTATTTAAAACCAGCGATGAGATTGTCAGCTTTAATGAAGAGACAAGTAATATATATATTGACTCATGATTCAATTGGTGTTGGAGAAGATGGACCTACTCATGAACCTATAGAACAATTAGCAATGCTTAGAACTATTCCAAATCTTAATACTATCAGACCTGCTGATGGATTTGAAACATCAATGGCATACAAGATAGCATTAGAAAATAAAGAAACACCAACAGCCTTGGTATTATCTAGACAAAAATTAGTAAATTTAAAAGAAACTAACGAAGAAGCTCTAAAAGGTGGATATATTCTTAAAAAACAAGAATCTCCTGATTTAGTTATTATAGCAACAGGTTCTGAAGTTAAACTTGCATTAGATGCAAGTGAAGCTCTTGAAAAAGAAGGAGTTAAAGCTCAAGTTGTATCAATGATGTGTCAAGAAATTTTTGACAAACAAGATCAAAAATACAAAGATTCTGTTATTCCAAAAAATGTAGAAAAAATAGTTAGTATTGAATGCTTGTCAACTTATGGATGGCAAAAATATACAGGACTTAATGGATTAAATATCGGTATAGATGGATTCGGTATGAGCGCTCCAGGAAGTAAGATAATGGAACATTTTGGATTTACAACAGAAAAAATAGTTGAAAAAATAAAACAATATTTATAATCAATAGGCCGTCAACAGTTTTGTGTTGATGGTCTTTTTGTTTTAAAATTTAATCGTTTTTAAAATTGAAATACTAATTCTTTTATGGTATATTTTTTATGGGAATATTAAAATAAAGTTAAAGAATCGTAAAGAGGTGGATATGTTAAATATTGTTCTTTTAGAACCTGAAAAGCCTTCAAATACAGGGAATATAGGAAGAACTTGTGTTCTAACTAATTCCAGATTACATTTAGTTAGACCTTTTAGCTTTAGACTAGATGACAAGTTATTAAAGAGGTCTGGAATGGATTATTGGGATAAAGTTGATTTAGTTATTCATGATGATATGGATGAATTTTTAGAATATATAAAGGGAAATGATAGAGTATTTTATGTCGAAACTTTTGCAACAAATTATTATCATGAGCTTGAATATCAAGATGGAGATTTTTTCGTGTTCGGAAAGGAATCTTCAGGTATAGATAAAGATTTAGTGGATAAGCACAAAGATCATTCTATAAAGATTCCAATGAATATGGGAATTGATAGATCATTAAATTTAGCAAATTCTTGTAATATAGTTTTATTTGAAGCATTAAGACAAATAGATTTTCCAGGATTAAAGTAGGAGGTTTTATGGATATTATAACTCCGGTTTTAGGGGGATTGGCACTTTTCTTGTTTGGAATGACAATAATGGGTGAAGGTCTTCAAAAATCGTCAGGTAATAAGTTAAAAAAGATAGTAGGTTCTTTAACTAGGAATAAATACATAGGTGTGTTACTAGGTATAGTAGTAACAATGGTAATACAATCATCATCTGCAGCAACAGTAATGGTTGTGGGATTTGTAAATGCAGGGTTAATGCCTTTGAATCAAGCTGTTGGAGTAATTATAGGAGCAAATGTCGGAACTACAATTACTGCGCAAATAATAGCTTTTGATATAGCAAAATATGCACCTTTAATTGTGGCTTTTGGTGTGCTTTTGTACATAAGTGAAAAGGATGATAGAAAAAAGAATTTAGGCGAGGTTTTTGTTGGCTTAGGTTTAATTTTCATTGGAATGAATACTATGGGAGATGGGCTAAATCCATTATCTAAAGAATTGTGGTTTAAAAATGCCTTATTAAAATTAAACTCACCAGTAATCGGCGTTTTTGTAGGATTTTTCTTAACAACTGCAGTACAATCATCTTCTGCTTCCATTGGGTTAATACAAGCTTTAGGAAAACAAGGATTACTTACAATAAATCAAGCTGCTCCATTATTACTTGGTGGAAACATTGGTACAACTACTACTGCATTATTGTCTTCTATTGGTGCTGGAAAAAACGCCAAAAGAGCAGCAATAATACATTTATTATTTAATCTTATAGGTACTGTTATAGTGCTTATATTCCTAAATAAATTGATGCAAAACATAGTATACATGTTAACTCCATTAAATGTTTCAAGACAAATAGCTAACTATCATACTTTGTTTAATGTTATAAATGTTGCTATACAACTTCCAGTTTCAAACTTTTTAGTTAAAGCTGCTATGAAAATTGTTCCAGGAGAAGAACACGCAAAAGACTTACAATATTTAGATGACAGAATTTTGGAAACTCCTTCTATTGCAGTTGAACAAGCTAGACTTGAAGTTATTAGAATGAGTGATATAGTTTATCAAAATTTTAAAAATGTTGATGAATATTTTATGACAGGTAACAAAAAACTAAGATCAAAAATATTAGAAGAAGAAAAAAGAATTAATAATTTGGAAAAACATATCGTTGAGTATCTTGTAAAATTATCTAACAAATCAATTTCAGATGAAGAACACACACAAATTTTTATTATGCAAGATATGCTTAATGATCTTGAGAGAATAGGAGATCATGTTGAAAATATATGTGGAATTGTAACTCTTATTTATGATGAAGAAAAAGAATTTAGCAAAGTAGCTATCGATGAATATAAAGATTTATATTCAAATGTAGAAAATGCAATAATAGATTCAACTATGGCATTTAAAAACAATGACCAATCATTGGCTTCTAAGGTCGCAAACATTGAAAATAATGTAGACTTTTTAGAAAAAAAATATAGACATAATCATATCAAAAGAATTAACAACAATGAATGTGATTCCACTGTTGGAGTCAATTTCTTAGATATTCTATCAAATTTGGAAAGAATATCTGACCATTGCACCAATATATCCAATTATACTCTTCATATTGAGGTATAGAATTTGATTAGTAAGATTATAAATTGGGTATATAATATAAGTATGTATTATGAAATATTTCAAGGAGGATTAAATGAAAGTAGCAATTAGTGGATTTGGAAGAATAGGTAGAGATGTAACAAGAATTTTAATACAAAAAAATGACCCTGATCTTGAATTAGTGGCATTGAACATTACAAGTGACCTTAAAACAAATGCACATCTTTTAAAGTATGACTCAATTTATCGTACTTTTGAAAAAGACGTTGAAGTATTAGCAGATGACAAAATTAAAATTGGTGATAGGGAAATAACTGTCGTAAATAACAGAAATCCAGAAGAATTACCATGGAGAGAATTAGGTGTTGATCTTGTTATTGACTCAACAGGCGCTTTTAAAGACAAAGAAGGTTTATCAAAACATCTCAAAGCAGGTGCAAAGAAAGTATTACTAACTGCTCCAGGCAAAGCTGATGTTAAAATGATTGTAGTTGGTGTAAATGATAAAGAATATGATCCAAAAACTGATGATATTATATCTAATGCATCATGTACAACTAACTGCTTAGCTCCAGTTGCTAAAGTTTTAGATGATGAATTTGGAATTGAAAAAGGTTTAATGACTACAATTCACGCTTATACTAACGACCAAAACATTCAAGACGCTCACCACAAAGATCTAAGACGTGCGAGAGCAGCTGCTTTAAGTATGATTCCTACAACTACAGGCGCTGCTAAAGCTGTTGGTAAAGTTCTACCACAATTAGAAGGTAAAATGACAGGACTTGCAGTGCGTGTACCAACTCCTACTGGATCAATTACTGATTTAACAGTTCTTTTAGGTAAGGAAGTTACAAAAGAAGATATCAATAATGCTATGAAAAAAGCTAGTGAAGGCGAATTAAAAGGCATCTTAGGATATTCTGAAGATCAATTAGTATCTTCAGACATCATTGGAGATGAAAGAAGCTCAATATTTGATGCTGATATGACTTATGCTTTAGGAAATATGGTAAAAATTGCTTCTTGGTATGACAACGAATGGGGTTATAGTTCAAGAGTATTTGATTTAGCAAAGATTATAGCTACAAGATAATAAAACTATTAAGAGTCGATGGTAAAATATTTTTGCAATCGACTCTTTTCAAAGAAAGGTTAATCTATGAATAAAAAAACACTAAAAGATTTAAATGTTGAAAATAAAAGAGTATTAGTTAGAGTAGACTTTAATGTTCCTATTAAAGATGGTATTATTACTGATACGAATAGAATAGAAGCATCTATCGCAACAATAAAGTATTTAATAGATAATAATGCTAAAGTTATTTTAATGAGTCACTTAGGTAGACCAAAAGGCGAACCAAAACCTGAATTCACATTAAAACCGGTTGCAGAAAAGCTTTCAGAAATTATTGGACAAGAAGTAAAGTTTGTAGATAATGATAAAGTTGTAGATGATTCTGTTATTGAGCAAAGTAAGCAATTACAACCTAAAGAAATTATGTTAATTCAAAACACAAGATATAGAAAAGAAGAAGAAAAAAATGATGAAGAATTTTCTAAAGAATTATCACAATTAGCTGATTTATATGTAAACGATGCTTTTGGAACAAGCCATAGAGCACACGCATCAAATGTAGGAGTGTCTAAGTTCTTACCAAGTGCTGTAGGATTTTTAGTTCAAAAAGAAATAGAAATAATGGGTAAAGCTCTTGAAGATCCAGAAAGACCTTTTACAGCAATATTAGGTGGTGCAAAAGTTTCTGATAAAATTGGAGTAATTGAAAATCTATTGGAAAAAGTTGACACTATACTAATTGGTGGTGCTATGGCATATACTTTCATCAAGTCACAAGGAAAAAATGTCGGTAAATCTTTAATCGAAGAAGATAAATTAGATTTAGCAAAATCACTATTAGAAAAAGCCCAAGAAAAAGGGGTTAAAATATTCTTGCCAGTTGATTTTGTCGCAGCTAAAGAAATGACAGAAGAATCTGATTCAAAAGTAATTGGTATAGATGAATTTACGGACGATATTGCAGGATTTGACATTGGAACTAAAACTATAAAGATTTTTGATGAAGAAATACAAAAGTCCAAGACTATTGTATGGAATGGACCAATGGGTGTATTTGAAATCAAACAATTTAGTAAAGGTACTTTTGAAGTTGCAAATTCTTTAGTAAAATCTGATGCTACAACTATTGTTGGTGGTGGAGATAGTGCTTCAGCAATTGCAAAATCTGGAAATAAAGACAAAGTAACACACGTTTCAACAGGCGGCGGAGCTTCTTTGGAATTCTTAGAAGGCAAAGTCTTACCTGGTATTGATTGTATTGATGAGAGATAGTAATATGAGAAAACCATTAATTGCAGGAAACTGGAAAATGAATATGACAGATGGAGAAACTAAGCAGTTTCTAAATGATTTAAAGAATTTCGAAATTTCTGATAATGTAGAAGCTTGTATAATATCTCCATTTACATCACTAAAAACTCTCACAGAAGCTTTAAAAGGTACAAATATTTCTACTGGAGCACAAAATATGTATTTCGAAGATAGTGGTGCATTTACAGGAGAAATTTCTCCGAACATGCTGAAAGATCTAGGAGTTGACTATGTTATAATTGGTCATTCTGAAAGAAGAACTATTTTTAAAGAAGACGATGAATTGTTAAATAAAAAAATAATATCAGCTTTAAATCACAATCTTAAGCCAATACTTTGCTGTGGAGAAAACTTAGAACAAAGAGAATCTAATAATCACGAAAAAATTGTAGAATCACAAATAAGATCAGACTTAAAAGGAATAAGCGAACAAGATTTAAAATCTAAACTAGTAATCGCTTATGAGCCAATATGGGCTATTGGAACTGGTAAAACAGCTTCAAGTGACGATGCACAATCAATGTGTAACTTTATAAGAAATTTATTGGCAGAAATGTATAGCAAAGATCTGGCTGATTCAATTAGAATACAATATGGTGGAAGTGTAAAACCTGAAAATGTAACTGATATTATGTCTAAAGAAGACATTGATGGAGCTTTAGTAGGGGGTGCAAGTTTAGAAGCAGAAAGTTTTTCTAAACTAATTAATTATGGGAAATAAGAAAGACAAATTAATTCTTGTAATCTTAGACGGTTGGGGATTAGGCAAAGACTATCCAGGAAATGTTATTAAGTTAGCTGATACTCCAACTTTTGATAGACTAATGAGTGAATATCCAAATTCACAATTGATTGCTTCAGGAAATGAAGTAGGTCTTCCGGCAGGCCAAATGGGAAATTCCGAAGTAGGACATATGAATATTGGTTCTGGTAGAATAATTTATCAAGATTTAAGTAAAATTACTAATGACATAGGATCTGGAAAATTTTATGAAAATGAAGTTTTAAAAAATATTATCTTAAAAACTAAAGAAAAAAATAAAAAACTTCATCTACTGGGATTAGTTTCTTTTGGTGGAGTTCATTCTCATTATGACCACCTTGTAGCAATCCTTAAAATGTGCAAAAAATTAGATTTTTATAATGTAGTAGTACATTGTTTTACAGATGGAAGAGACGTATCACCAACATCTGCAAAAAATGATTTACAAAAATTACAAGATGATATAAAAGAAATTGGTGTAGGTAGAATTGCTACTGTTTGTGGTCGATATTATGCAATGGATAGAGACAAGAGATGGGACAGAGTAGAAAAAGCTTATAATTGCATAATCAATGGTCAAGGAAATAAAAGCAATGATCCAGTCAAATATTTACAAGATAGTTATGATAAAAATATCACTGATGAATTTATTGAACCTTGTTCAATAGTCGATGAGAATAATAACGTAGCAAAAGTAGAAGATGAAGATTCTTTTATATTCTTTAATTTCAGACCAGATAGAGCAAGACAACTTACAAGAGCTTTTGTAGACGAAGATTTTGATGGTTTTAAAAGAACAAAATACAAAGGTATTTCATTTGTAACAATGACAGAATACGATAAAACTATCAAAAATGTTCAAATAGCTTATCCAAAACAAGGGTATAATAATGTATTAGGACAAATTATTTCTGAATACGGATTAAAGCAATTAAGAATTGCAGAAACTGAAAAATATGCACATGTAACATTTTTCTTTAATGGCGGTATCGAAAAAGAATTCAAAAATGAAGATAGGATACTAGTTCCATCTCCAAAAGTATCAACTTACGATCTTAAGCCAGAGATGAGTGCTGTAGAAGTTAAAAATCATGTTGTTGATGTTATTAATAAAGATATTTACGATTTAATAATATTAAACTTTGCAAATTCAGATATGGTTGGTCATACTGGTGTAATTTCCGCAGATAAGAAAGCCGTTGAAACTGTCGATAAATGTTTAGAGGAAATTTTACAAGCTATAGATAAAAACGGAAATTATCATGCATTGATAACTGCTGATCATGGGAATAGTGAATATTTGATTGATGAAATGACAGGTGGGCCATTCACGGCACATACAACTAATCCTGTGCCTTTTATAGAATATCCTGACAAAGATATCGAGTTGAATAATGGTATCTTAGCTGATATAGCACCAACAATTTTAGAATTGATGAAAATAGATAAGCCTTCAGAAATGACAGGTAAATCTTTAATTAAAAAAGGAGAATAAATAATGAGCTCAATAATTGACATTTATGCAAGAGAAGTTTTAGATTCTAGGGGAAATCCTACAGTTGAAGTTGAAGTTTATACTGAAGCAGGAGCAATGGGATCAGCGATAGTTCCTTCAGGTGCTTCTACTGGAGTACACGAAGCAGTAGAATTAAGAGACAATGATGAAAAAAGATTTTTAGGAAAAGGTGTTGAAACCGCCGTTGATAATGTAAACTTAGAAATAGCAGATGAATTAGTAGGCTGGGATGTATTTGATCAAGTTGGAATAGATAATTATCTAATAGAATTAGATGGCACTGAAAATAAATCTAGACTTGGAGCAAATGCTATTTTAGGTGTTTCTTTAGCTGTTGCAAAAGCTGCTGCAGATGAAAATGGACAAAGATTATTTGAATATATCGGTGGAGTAAACGGTAAGACTTTACCTGTACCAATGATGAACATTTTAAACGGTGGACAACACGCTGATAATAATGTTGACATTCAAGAATTTATGATTATGCCTGTAGGTGGAGAAAACTTCAAAGAATCTTTAAGAATCGGTACTGAAGTATTTCATAATTTAAAAAACGTATTAAAATCTAGAAAACTAAATACTGCTGTTGGAGATGAAGGTGGTTTTGCACCAAATCTTGAATCTAACGAAGAAGCTTTACAAACTATAGTTGAAGCTATTAAAAAAGCTGGATATGAACCAGGAAAAGATGTAATGATTGCTATAGATGCTGCAGCTAGTGAGTTTTATGAAGATGGTAAATACAATATGGCTGGAGATAATGCAGTAAGAACTAGCGATGAAATGATTGAATATTACAAAAACTTAGTTGAAAAATATCCTATTATTTCAATCGAAGACGGATTAGCTGAAGATGATTGGGATGGTTGGAAGAAACTAACTAAAGAATTAGGATCTAAAATTCAATTAGTTGGTGATGATTTATTTGTTACAAATGTTAAGAGATTACAAAAAGGTATTGAAATGGGAGTATGCAATTCCATTTTAATAAAATTAAATCAAATAGGAACTTTAACAGAAACTCTAGATGCAATAGAACTAGCTAAAAGACATGGATATACAGCTGTAATATCTCACAGATCCGGAGAAACTGAAGATACAACTATTGCCGATGTTGCTGTTGCAACTAATGCTGGCCAAATTAAAACTGGCTCAACTTCAAGAACTGACAGAATCTGTAAATATAATCAATTATTAAGAATTGAAGATATGCTAGAATCTACTGCAGTATATGATGGAATAAAAACTTTTTACAATTTAAGCAAATAATGAAAATACAAGGAATCACAGCGATTAGTAGCTGTGATTCCTATTAATTAGGTGTAAAATGCTAATCACTACGGTAATTTTAATACAGATAATTTTAACAACAATTTTATACATATATTTCAACCCAATATTTATAGCAGTTGATGTAGTGATTACAGGAATACTTCTGTTTAAAGATAAGAAGAAACTTATTATATCTCTATTGGTATTATTTCTAACTATTTTTCATTTAAACATTATTAATGATAATTACAACAATATCAAGGATAATGAATTTGTAGATATTAACGCTGTAGTAATCAATAAAAACAGATCCAATAAAAAGTATATTGTAAAGGTAACTAATCAACATAATGTAAAATTTTTATTAACCACAAAAAAAGATTTGAATATTGGTGATATTGTTAATATAAGATCAAAAGTTAATAAAGCATATACTAATGGTAATCCATATATGTTTAACTATAAATTTTATTTACTAAAAAACAACATATATGGAGATATATACTGTAGAACTGATCCTGATATAATAGGAAAATCTAACTCACATTTATTAAGAATTAGAAGTAAAATTTTAAACCACATAGTTTTTAAATTAGATTCTAATTTTAACGAAAATGAATCTTCTATATTAAAGTCTGTATTTACAGGATTTAATTTCTTGAGTGAATATTACACAAATGATGTTAAAGTATTAGGAATAAGTCATGTATTCGCGATAAGTGGTCTACATATTATTATTTTATACACGATTTTTAATAAATTCTTTGGTATTTTTAAGATCAACAGAAAAATTATTTCTTGGTTATCTTTGTTTCTCATTGCAATTTATGGATATGCAGTAGGTCTACCTTCATCTATAGTTAGAGCATTTATTATGTTATTTATAGTTGAATTATCAAATCAAATGCAAATAGACTGGTATAATTTAAATAATCTAATTATTGCAGCTATCATAATTTTGCTTGTGAATCCATACAATCTATTTGATGTCGGATTTATTTTTTCATTTTTAGCAACATTTACAATACTATATTTATATCCAAAATTCAAAAAGCAAAATAGAAAAGTACGTAATTATTTGATGCTTTCCACTTTGGTTTATATAATATTATTGCCAATACAACTGAGATTTTTTAACGAATTTACATTAGGATTTATCGTTGGAAATACCATTATTTTACCAATTTTTACACTCATCATCCAATTATCGGCTATTGTACTTTTAATACCTAATAGCTTTAATTATGTATTTGTTCAGCTCATTAAATTTTGTTTAAAAATTATAAATTATATCTTCATTACAATTGATTCATTTAATGTACAAATTCATAGTTTTATGAGCTTTTCCCTTTTAATGATAATTGTTTATTATATAATAATATTTGCAATTTATAACAGACATTACATTACAACTTTAAACGACTTTAATAAACAAACCTTAAAAAATATGTTCTTTATAAGCGTAATTATGCCTGTAATTTTAAATATCCTTAATCCCATTACTACTATAAACTTTGTGGATATTGGTCAAGGTGATTGCTTACTTGTAAGACAATATTATAAAAATTTTATGATAGATACTGGAGGTTCATATAAATCAGAAGATAAATCTGGAACTTACCTTGTAGAATATCTAAATAAAATAGGTTTAAATAGTCTTGATTATGTATTCTTGACACATTTTGATGAAGATCATAGTAAGAATCTAATTGATATCAATAAATCTTACAATCCAATAGTTTTATCTAGAACTAATGGAGAAAAAGTATTAAGAAGCAAGTATAACCAAAATAACCATTACGTAAATTTGCAAGATAATCAATTAATAAAAATGGGAAATGTTTATATCAAGGTCATCGATAAGCCAATCAGCGATGAAGAGAACGATAAATCTATAGTTTACAAAGTATATGTTAATGATATTTCTTTACTAATCACAGGAGACATTTCTGGAGAATATGAAAGAAATATTTTAAATGAAGATATAACATCTGATATATTGAAAATCTCTCATCACGGAAGTAAAAACAGTTCAGATTTAAATTTTTTAAAAAAGGTTAATCCCAAAATATCTATTATTTCTGTAGGTCTAAGAAATGATTATGGACACCCACATCATGAAACACTAGATAATTTAAATAAACTAAATATTCCAATAAAAAGAACTGATAAAGATGGAAACATTGAGATTGTCTCAAGCAAGATATTTAATACTATAAGATCTAATAGAGATAAGTATTCGATTTATAATATTTTAGTGAAAGAACAAAATTCAATTATTACAACAATTTTCGTATTATATTACTTTAAGAGTAGAGGAGCAAAAGATGGATTTTTCATTGGCGAAACAAAAATTAGATAATAATTTGTTGTCTAATCTAATTTTAATACACGGAGAAGAAAAGTTTTATATAGAAAAATATCTGTCATTAATAAAAGAGCACTACAAGGCTCAAAGTTTTGATGAGTACGAAATATCAGATTTCGAAAAAATATATAGTTCTTCTGAAACTATTCCTATGTTTAGTGATAAAAGACTCATTTTAATCGATGATGTAGATTTAACTAAAACAGGAATTTCAAAAAACAAGGAAAGTATTGATAATTTATTACCTTATATTAAAGACATTCCGGAGTATACTTTGATTATAATGACATCATACGGAAATGTATTTAAGTCTAAATTTTTAAAAGAAATAATAAACTATGGATCAGATATTGAATTCAATAAGTTAAACAGAAATCAATTAAAAGCTTATATAATAAATTACCTAAAAGGGAAGAAGATTAATAATAATATCGTTAACATTTTTATTGAATATTCTCTTTATCTTATAAAAAATTCTGAAAAGACTTTAATTGATGTTAATAATGAATTAGATAAGTTTATAAATTTAGAGAAAGATGAAATAACAGAACATGATTTGAATTCTCTAATAAATCAATATGATAAAAATATTTTCGATTTAACAGATTCAATAGCATCAAAAGATTTATCTAAGACGATATATTACTTAAATTTACTTATAAATGACACATCAGACACTTTTAAAGCACTTCATATGGTTATTAGATTATTTAGAAATTTATTATATATAAAAGAACTTCTACGTTTGAAAGTTTCGCAAACTGAAATCACAAAGAGAGTAAAAATATCATCATACGAATTAAATAAAGTTCAAAGTTTTGTGAAAAATTGGAGATATGACCAGTTAAGATTTGCGATTCATAAAATGTATGAAATAGAAACTACATTAAAAACAAATACGTTAAATTCTAAGTACTATATAGAAAATAGTATTTGCGAAATTTTAGCAAAAAAATAAAGGTTGAATTTACTTCAACCTTTAAATAATGTAATGGATCCTTTACATTATTTCTATGCTAATTTGTTTAATTCTTTAGCCATTCTGCTAATTTTTTTAGCTGCACTGTTTTTAGAAATTGTGTTCTTACTTGCAGCTTGGTCAATCTTTTTAGTTGCTAAATTAAATAATTTAGTAGCGTCTTCTTTATCGTTTTTTTCAACAGCTGCTTCAAATTTCTTAATGAAAGTTTTGATAGCTGATTTTTTAGATTTATTTCTAGCTGTTTCAAGTTTAGTTACATCAATTCTTTTAATTGCTGATTTAATATTTGCCATAATATCCCTCCTTTATTTTTGAACAGTGTTATTATTATACACTATAGAATTAATTATTTCAAGTAATCTAGAACATTAATTGTAAATTATGTTATAATAGGTTGGTAAAGAATGGTGATAGTATGAAGAAATTTTTAGATAGTAAGTTTTCAAATTTGCTATTTGCAATATTTATAGCTTTAGTAGTATGTTTCGTAATAAAAACTTTTATTTTAGAAACACAAATAGTAAAATCATCAAATATGAGTCCCACTTTAACTTCTGGAGATTTTGTTCTTATTAATAAATTAAATAAAATAACAGGATACATTAAAAAAACTGATATAGTTAAGTATTATGATGAGAAAAATTCAGAATCTAGTATTGCAAGGGTAATTGCAATGCCTAAAGATTCAGTGGAAATTATAAATGATGATATTTTTGTTAACGGAAAAAGAATATATGAACCCTATATTTTATTGCAACAGTCAAAAAAATTAAACAATAATAAATGGGTATTAAGTAAAGATGAATATTTTGTTATAAATGATGATAGAGAACTAGATAATTATAATGACAGCAGGTACATAGGGCCTATTAATAAAGATTCGATAATCGGTGTTGTTTTTTTTAGGTTATATCCTGTTGATAAAATTGGTTCGATTTAGGAGATTTAAATGAAACACGATAAAAAATACATAAGAAATTTTTCAATAATTGCGCATATAGATCATGGGAAATCCACATTAGCTGATAGATTGATTGAAGAGACTGGTATGCTTACTCATAGAGAAATGAGTGAACAGGTTTTGGATTCTATGGATTTGGAACGCGAAAGAGGTATAACAATCAAATTAAAAGCCATTAAATTATCTTATAAGGCTAAAGATGGTAATGTATACAATCTGAATTTAATAGATACACCAGGTCATGTTGACTTTACTTATGAAGTAAGTAGGTCATTAAAAGCTTGTGAAGGTGCAGTTTTAATTGTTGATGCAACGCAAGGTGTAGAGGCTCAAACATTAGGAAATGTATACTTGGCTATCGACCAAAATTTAGAAATTTTGCCTGTAATAAATAAAATAGATTTACCAAGTGCCGACATTGATTTTGCCAAAAAAGAAATAGAAGATATTATTGGATTAGATGCTGAAAATGTTCCTGCAGTATCGGCAAAAGAAGGAATAAATATAGTAGATGTTTTAGAAGACATAGTAAACAATGTTCCTGCTCCAGTTGGGGACGAAAATAAGCCTTTAAAGGCATTGATATTTGATTCATATTACGATTTTTACAAAGGTGTTGTTGTTTATGTCAGAGTTTTTGATGGTTGTATAAAGCCAGGATCAGAAATTTTAATGATGTCTACTAACAAATCATTTGAAGTTACTGAATGCGGTTACACATCTTCTGGTATGGTTAGCACAGATGAAATTAACGCTGGAGATGTAGGATATGTTGTCTGCAGTATCAAAAATGTAAAAGATGCTAGA
Source organism: Finegoldia magna (assembly GCF_018371055.1). GTDB lineage: Bacteria > Bacillota > Clostridia > Tissierellales > Peptoniphilaceae > Finegoldia > Finegoldia magna_I. The sequence goes on from NZ_JAGYZD010000012.1 coordinate 16,514, forward strand.
GTAGGTGATACTATAACAGATAAACATAATCCTGTGGATAAACCTCTTGAGGGATATAAGCAAGTTACACCAATGGTTTATTGTGGTATTTATCCTGCTGAAGGTGAAGATTTCAATTCTGTAAGAGATGCACTAGAAAAACTTCAAGTTAATGATGCAGCATTGACATTTGAAAATGAAACATCAATCGCACTAGGTTTTGGATTGAGATGTGGATTTTTAGGGTTGTTACACATGGAAATTATACAAGAAAGATTGGATAGAGAATTTGACTTAGATATCATTGCTACAGCACCAAGTGTAATATATAAAGTTCATAAAAAAGATGGAACTGAAGTAGAAATACAAAATCCTACAAATTTCCCTAAGGAAACTGAAATTGACTATGTTGAAGAACCAGTTGTCCATGCAGAAATCATGACTCCTACAGATTATGTCGGAGTAATTATGGAACTTTGTCAGGGAAAAAGAGGAACCTTCATAGACATGACTTACCTAGACGAAAAAAGGGTAACAATAAAATACAAATTACCATTAAATGAAGTAATTTACGATTTCTATGACGCCTTAAAATCAAAAACAAGAGGTTACGCATCTTTGGATTATGAATTAATTGGTTATGAAAAATCTGATTTAATAAAACTTGAAATAATGATTAATTCAGAAAAAGTTGACGCATTAACATTAATTGTTCACGAAGATTTAGCTTATGAAAGAGCAAGAAAAATCGTAACAAAACTTAAAGATGAAATACCAAGACATCAATTTGTAATTCCTGTACAAGCTGCAATAGGAAATAAAAT
>NZ_JAGYZD010000223.1 GCF_018371055.1 Finegoldia magna
GGTTGTTTAGAATTTGGAGTCAAAACTAATTTACCTACGACAATAATTGCTGAACTTAATTTTAGTTTTTCACTTTTTTCAAAATCTTCATTATCTTTTCCTACTACTATTTGAACTGGATTGAAGAAAGTTCCGTCGTTTAGTTCAATAAATCCAACATTCTTACTGAATCTTGAGTTTTTAATCCAACCTCCAACTTCAACTTCTTTGTCAGAATACTTTTCGTAATCTTTAATCAAATCTCTAATTAATATCATTCTTTACTCCTCGTTTTTTTATATATTTTGCTTTCATATCCAATATCTTTTGGATCGTAATATTTTTGATCTTTCAGTTCGTATGGTAAATATTGCTGATACGAATCATCATTATGTGGATATTTGTATCCAATTCCTCTGTCCAATGATTTTGCCCCACTATAATGCGCATCTTTTAGATGACTAGGAACATCGTAAATCTTGTTTTGTCGAATATCTTCCAAAGCCTTGTCAATTGCGACATAAGACGTATTCGATTTCTCACTAGATGCAAGATAAATTACCCCATTCGATAAATTTATCCTACATTCTGGTAACCCTATTAAATTAACAGCATTGAACACATTTATAGCTACAGTCAAAGCTTCAGGATTTGCCAAACCAATATCTTCTGATGCGAAAATCACCATTCTTCTCGCGATGAATTTGGGATCTTCTCCGCTTTCAATCATTCTTGCTAAGTAATACAAAGCTGCGTCGATATCAGAACCTCTCATAGATTTAATGAATGCCGATATTACATTATAGTGATCTTCTTCTTTGTCATATTTTAACACAGGTTTAAATACAGAATTTTTTATCACATCTTCATCTATGATCAAACATCCATTAACTTGGTCTGTACTTTCGACTGCAATTTCCAAAGCATTCAAGGCACTTCTTGCATCTCCATTTGCAGAATTGACAAGAACATCAATTGCTTTTTCATCAATTTGAATGTTCATTTCTCTTAGCTTTTTATCTTCTGTAAGCGCATTTTCTATGATATTTCTAATATCATTATCAGCCAGCGGTTTCAACTCGATAATTTGACATCTAGATAAAAGCGCCTTGTTAACTTCAAAGAATGGATTTTCTGTAGTAGCACCTATTAAAGTAATTGTTCCGTCTTCAACATATCCTAGCAATGCGTCTTGCTGTGATTTATTAAATCTGTGAATTTCGTCTATAAACAAAACAGTCTTTTTGTTATACATGCTCAAATTATTTTTTGCAGTTGAGATGACTTCCCTAATATCTTTAACTCCACTAGAAATAGCAGATAATCTTTCGAACAATGAATTAGTTTGATTTGAGATTATTTCTGCCAATGTTGTTTTTCCAGTTCCAGGAGGACCATAAAAAATCATGGAAGGAATTTTATCAGCCTTTATCAATCTATTCAAAAGCTTTCCTTCTCCAACCACATGTGATTGCCCAAAATATTTATCCAAACTTTTAGGTCTGAGTCTATTTGCTAACGGCGAACTATTTTCTTTTTGTAATTGTAAATTGTATTCAAATAAATCCAAAATATTTCCCCTTTAACATTTATTTTATTTATATCTTACCACAAAAACTAAATATCGTTAAATAAAAATTAAAGGTCGGATAATTATGGTGACCCCAAAAAGTTGGACTTTGTACCAGAGACATTTAGAAATATTTGTCTCTGGTTTTTTTGTCCTATTCTACCCATAGGGGTAGAAATTTTTATGCTACATTTTTCTTTCTATATTCTACTGGTGATAAATATCCTAGTTTTTCTTTTATCCTTTCTTCATTGTAATATTTTATGAAATCTTCTATTGTTTGTTTTAAGTGTTCGTATGAATAGAATTTATTTCCGTAGTATACTTCTTGTTTTAATATTCCGAAGAAGTTTTCCATTGGTGAGTTATCTAAGCAATTTCCTTTTCTTGACATGGATTGAGTGATACCGTTAGATTCTAGTTTTGATGTGTATTGATCTATTTGGTATGCCCAACCTTGATCTGAGTGAAATATTCTTTTTTCTTTTGTTTTGTTAGTTATTTCTATGACCTTGTCTAAGGCTTTTAGGATTGGTTCTAGAGTTGGTTGTTTCGATATTTCATAGCTTAGTATTTCACTGTTGTACATATCTAAATATGGATTTAGATAAAGTTTCTTTATTTGGTAGGTCCCTGATTTATCTTTTTCAAAATACTTAAATTCTGTTGTGTCAGTTGTTATTTGTGTATATGGTTTTTCTACTTTAAAGTTTCTTTTTATTTTGTTGTCTGCTACTTTCCCTACTTGTCCTTTGTAGGATGAGTATTTTCTTGATTTTCTTGAAAAACTTTTTACTTGAAGTTTTAGATTTTGAACTAATCTTTGTACTTTCTTTTTGTTTATTTTTAGTCCTAATCTTTTTAACATCGCTGTTATTCTTCTGTATCCATAGTTTGGATTTTCTTTTCTAATTTTGAGTATTTTGTTTTCTATTTCCATATCTTTATTTGGTATATTTAAGCGTTTTTGACAATACATATATGTTGATTTTGGAAGATTGAAGTATTTTAACAAGTCTTTTAATTTGTATTTATTTCTTAAAATCTCGATTGTTTCAGTAATTGTCTGTCATTTGAGACAATTCTATCATCTTTTTATTGCATCATTTTCTAATTGAAGCCAATAGTTTTTTTCTTCTAATTT
>NZ_JAGYZD010000224.1 GCF_018371055.1 Finegoldia magna
TGATAAGTATTCCTTCACTAGTTTAATTTTAAATTCTTTTGTGTATTTTGGCATACAAAAACCCCTTCATCCGTATTCCGGATTTTGGGGTTCAGGTCAATTCTTGGTTTTATTTTTATTATTCTAAAATTTAGTAAATCAACCTTTTATATAAATTTTCTTTGCAACCATTGATATAGCAACAACTCCAATACCAATAAATAAATATTTGTTCATTGATTTTACACTAAATGCCCGCGAAAAAACGAATGATCCAAATGGTATTGTTTGTTATGAAAATTCTTTCATTGACAAATTATCTTAATATCTCATATACCTATACCGTCAAATTTTAAACGATATATTTATTAATATATTCTAAAAATATTATTATAAACTTCTTTTTCGTTTAATTTTACCATGTTTCTTTCTAAGACCTCTCCTTCTCTTAGCCCAATAATCTTTATCGTACTATTTGAATTAGTCTGCTTTATTATGTCATTAGCTAATTTATATATAGATATTTCCTCTCCAATATCAAAGTTAAATACCCCATTTTCGCATATATTGTTGTAAAAATCATTCCATGTAAAAATAAAACTACTTAAATTAGCTGTAATTTTTTTTATATTTTTATCAGTTACCGTAAGTGGTAAATTGTTTTTAGCCTGTTCCTTAAAAATATTATAAACTGAACCTTTACTTTCGACTATAAACGGAAATCTAACTGATTGTATTACTTTTCCATTTTTCTTAATTTTTTTTTAAATATTTTCAACTTCTAGTTTATCTTTTCCAAAAAAATTGGTTGGATTATACGCTTCATCACTGGAAAGAAAAATAAATCTTTTTAAATCTTTCGAATCAATCATTCTGTATATAAGTTTTATTGTTCCACTGACATTGCTATTATGATAGTACTTATTATAGATTTCGTTGTAATAAGTGTTTTTCAGTACAGCTGCATGTATGATCGCAGTTGGATTTAATTTTTCGATAATATTTAGTGTATATTCATCATATATATCGAGTGGAATAAATTTAATGTTTTCATATTTAATATTTTTTTCTAAGATTGCAATGTCATTTTCATTAATATCAACAGCTATAATATAATCATCTTTGTCTATGTAATACTTTAAAAGTTCTCTGCCAACAGTTCCACATACTCCTGTAATAACTACTCTCTCATTCATATTCATCAGTCTCCTTCTATTTACTCTCCATGAATTTCTATTATCCATTCAAGCGTCTTTATGTCTATATCTTCAAATAAAGGATTCATCGGTGTATCTTCACAAAACAACCAGAATAGGTCAGCTTTTCGATTATTCTACAAAAGTTGGAACTTAATATAATTCTTCATTGATATTTTAGATTATTTCAACAAATTCCATTGTAGATTTTGAATCACACGTACTATAACCACTAATTCATAATCTTTTAATAAAAGTATCATAGGGAGATTTTTTAAATTATAGCATATTGTTTTTTTATTGTCTATATAAAATCATATTATTTTAAAATTGAATTCAGCTTTATTCTACTAAATTTCTTTGTAATCATCAATATGCATTATCAATTTTTTCAAAAATTTTCCCAAACATTTAAAATGCTATCTGTTTTCTTTCGGGAAAATCGCAGGAAAACATTGAGTAACTGGGAAAAATTTATTTTTATTAGAAAACTTGAACATATCAACATTTGTTTTCCCAAAAAATATTTTCTCGAATAAAAATAAGTCTTCTGTGAAAACGGTACTCACAAAATTCATTCGTTTTCCTAATTTTTCTTTACAAAAATTTTTCAAAAAACTTTGAAAAAGTGCTTGACATAGCTGTTTTATGGTTATATAATACTTATTGCAATGAGGGATATGAAATGAATTATCATTTGGATATCCAATGAATATTAAACTCGATAATTTCGTTCGTTGAATATTCATTTATTAACGAATCGAAAATCACATATAAATATTAAATGAGGGGGAACTGAAATGATTAAGAATAACAGAAAATATTTAGATTTTGCAAAGAAAACATCTCTTGGTTTGAACACAAATATGTCATCAATGACATTCGCAAGTGTCGATCATTTTAACGAAAGATTCTCTCCATTGTTTGGATCAAGAAGAATCTTCAAGAACAGAAAAAACGCATAGGGGGTAAAATTTATGAGAAAAAATAATATTAGAAAAAGTTCACAAATTAGTTTTAACACAAGTATGGCGAGCATGAATTTTGCTCAAGCGGATAACTTTTACGAAAGAATGACACCATTATTTGGTTCAAGAAAATTAAGAAAAAACAGAAAACAAGCGTAATAAATAATATTAATTAAGGGGGAAAATAATATGTTCACAAAAACAACACAAAAACAAATCAAAAATTTCGGTAAAAACTGTACAGTAAGCTTAAGCTCAAACATGGCAAGCATGAACTTCGCACAAATGAATGACTTCTACGAAAGAGTTAATCCTCTTTTCAATATTGAAATAAAATCAAGAAAGAGCAAAAAACAAGCTTAATTAAACAATTCAATTCCAGATTAAGATAATTGAGAAAATCCAATCTGTTAACGTATCAAATTTATTTGACGTTTAAATCATGACCACTCGTAAAACGGGTGGTTTGTTCATGGGCTATAAGCCCGAGTGATACCAACCAGCGTCTCAAGGCGCTGGTTTTCACTCTGTTCAAACCTAACTGTTTTTG
>NZ_JAGYZD010000225.1 GCF_018371055.1 Finegoldia magna
ACTCAACAAATGATTGTTAATAATTATCCAATCTTTTTGTATTTATAAAGTTTTCTTTATTACATTACTATATCGATTTAAGCTCATTATACTATATAATTTCAAATATTACAATAAGTTTACAAAAATCTTTTTGTGAATATATTTTGCAGAATAGTTATGCAATTTATTATTCAGTATTTTTTATTTCAAACCCACATGTAGTGTATTTGCTTTATTCCTAATCACTTATTGTATTGTGTTTAAATATTATTACAATTATTTATTTTTTTATTATTTTATGATGTTTTGAATTTGAATTTCCGAGTGTGAACTACCAGTTTTTCTTTGGTTTATGAGCTAATTCTACGAATTTTTCTTCTCAATTTAATTATATCACGTAACAATGGTTACGGATTATTGTAACTGTTATCAGTATAATATAATTAAATAAATGGAGGGATAATATGTCAAGATTTTTAGGAAAAATTCATTATATAATGTTCGATAAGATAAATTACGTTGATGAGATTACACGCAAGATGAGTGAGTTGTTGGATGAAAATGTCGATTTGAAAAATATTGAACGTGGAGCATTGGAGGATTTGATTGACACAGACAATATTCACGGATGGTTGCAGGTGAGAGTTGGAATCGTCGAGGATAATTTGGCGAGGGTTTTGAGTGAGCTTAAAAAAGAAGATAAGTTTGAAGATGCTCTTAAAATCGCTTATGATTTTGGTGCTAAGGAGGATTTCTCGGGCGATACTTCTGATGCGTTTCAATTTATGTCCGATAAGTTCTTGGATGGGATGCCTTGTGATATGGCGAATTTGCCAGTGGAATCAGATGATGAAGAGTTCCGTTGGATTAAGAGAATTGATGTGCACGAACAGTATTACATCTATGGAGAATCTTCTGAAGTTTACGATGAGTTTCGTCGTGCGTGGATGAATGGATTGTTGAGCGATTGTGATTTGAAATACTTTGTGGAAGGCGGAGTTAATATTATAAGGTAGATTTGTGTGTTTTTGGGGTATAATTATATGTAAGATAACAACAATTGTAGGAGGTATGTTATGTATATTAGAGAAGAAGTACTTAAAAACGCAAATAATAAGGATAAAGTTTCTGAAATTTTGGAAAATTATTTCAAAACAAATGCAAATTACGAAAACGAACACGATCGTGACGAACTTCGCCGTCGTGGTTTTGAAGAATTGAAGTTAATCGGAGAAATCCAAGTTTATCAATTGTTGATGAACTCAGATGACGATAGAGCCAAATTATAATAATCAATCCCTTGTCGTGTGGCAAGGGATTTTTGTGTGTTATAAAGTATGTTTCAGTGAAAAAAGAGTTATAATGTATGTATGAAAACTTCAAGAAAAATATACGCAATGAATTTATTTTCCAATTTAATATTCTATGCGCCTGTTGCGTTGTTGGTTAGGACGAATAGAGGAATTAGCTTGTCGCAGTTTTTTGTGCTACAAGCGATACTATCTGTTACTTGCATGATTTGTGAATTTCCATTGGGTGTGTTGACCGATAAAATCGGGCTGAAAAAGTCAATAGTTCTCGCCCAGTTTACGATGCTAACTGCCAGGATAATTTTACTGATATCCAATAATTTTATGCTTTTTGCAGTGGAAGCCTTGCTTGAAGGAATTGCTTTTGCATTGAATTCCGGAACAATAAGCGCGTACATATACAAGCTTTTCGGTGATGATAATTACAGTAATAATATTTCGAAGTTCTATAATTGGGGAACGATCGCTTTTATCGTATCAACCGTAATGTTTCCTTTTATTAATTCAAAATGGAACATTAACGCTTTGATTTGGGTAACCATAATTGCAAATGTAATCGCAACTGTGATTTCTATTTTTATTCCAGATACCGACAACTCAATAGAAAACGAGGAACAATTTGATTTGTCAAAAACATTGAAGCTATTGGTACACGATAAAACTTTTAGAGTAATCGTGTTAATCGTGTCGTTGTTTAATTTGTCATTTTTGTTGATCAACTTCTTCTATGTAAAAGTCATAATTGACAATGGATATTCGGAAAACATAGTGTCGCCACTCATCCTAGCTTACTCGGGACTTCAACTCTCACAAACATTTATCATAAAATATCTAGGAGAACAAAAAGCATGGAACAAAGTTCGATTATTTTCAGCTATTGCATCATTGTTCTTTGTTGGATTATGTGTGATATCTGGAAAACCTGTAGTGTTGTTAATGATTATACTTCCAACAATCTTGTCTGTCTTGGGGATATTTATTGAAAAAATCCAAAACAATTATATAGACACAATAGGCTTCAAAAATCACAGAGCAACCATGCTATCAGCATTTAGCTTCTTCGCTGATGTCTTCGAAGTAGTATTCTTGTTGGCAAACTCATATATTTCATCTTTCAATTACAAATATATCTTCGTGTTTATAGCCGCATCACTATTGTTGAGTGCAATTATGCTTAGAAATGATAATACCGTAAAGTTTGTATCGTGATTTGTGAGTTTAGTAAGTATGATATAAGTTATAAAAATCCCTTGTCAGATGGCAAGGGATTTTTAGTTAGTTGTTGTTTGATTTTCGTGAGTTTTTCATCGCTTTTATAATATTAAGAAGTTTCAATCCGTCAGTTTGATTTACTTTCATATTTTCATATTCTTTTGGTAACAAACTAATCAAAGCCTT
>NZ_JAGYZD010000226.1 GCF_018371055.1 Finegoldia magna
AAAAAAGGAGATAAGGTCTACAAGAATTTTATAGTTAAATCACTAAACAAAATAGAAAATAAGAAAGAAAACGAGGAGGAATAATATGGAATTTTTTACAGCTGGAGTTGGAGTTTTAAAAACACTTGTAACTGCAATTGGTGCAGGTTTAGGAGCATGGGGAGTTATTAACTTAATGGAAGGTTATGGTAATGATAACCCTGGTGCTAAATCTCAAGGTATTAAGCAGCTTATGGCTGGTGGAGGAATTGTGCTAATCGGTATCAAATTAATTCCACTACTTGCAAATGCTTTAAAATAGGAGAAAGTCTATGTTTGGTATCTTTGACAAGCTAACTGAATTTTTTAAGGATATGCTACTCGGAGGTATCAAAGCAAATCTTGAGTCCATGTTCTTAGATATAAATGACAAGGTAGGAGTTATTGCAACTGATGTTGGAAAGACGCCAATGGGTTGGAATGGAGAAGTGTATAACTTCATTAAAAACATTAATGACAATGTAATTGTTCCAATAGCAGGTCTTATTATAACGGCAGTTTTATGTATTGAACTCATAAATATGGTTATGCAAAAGAATAATATGCACGATACAGATACTTTTGAGTTTTTCAAATACATTATAAAGATGTTTATAGCAGTCTACCTTGCAAGCCATGCCTTTGAATTTTCAATGGCAGTCTTTGATGTGGCACAAAATCTTGTAAACAAAGCGGCAGGGGTAATCACTACTTCTGCCACTGTTTCAGGAGATCAGATAGTTGCAATGGTTGATGCATTAAAAGAAAAAGAAATAGGTGAGCTTTTAATGATACTAGTTGAAACAAGCCTTGTAAGGATTGCAATTCAATGTATATCTTTAACTATTACCTTAATAGTATATGGGCGTATGTTTGAAATATATGTCTACTCATCAGTATCATCCATTCCATTTGCGACTATGGGAAATAAAGAATGGGGTCAGATTGGAACAAATTATATCAAGGGACTTTTTGCCTTGGGACTACAAGGTTTGTTTTTGATGGTATGTTTAGGTATCTACACCGTTTTAATAAGGACGGTACAGATTACAGATATTCACGCAAGCTTGTTTAGTATATTAGGATATGCTCTACTACTTGGACTTATGATGTTTAAGAGTGGAACAGTTGCAAAAAGTATTATGAATACGCACTAGGAGGAATAAATGTTAAAAAAGAAGAATTATGCTTTATTGGGACTTGGAATTTTATTGGGAGGAACTTATGAAATCTTAAAAGAGAAAAAAAGAAATGAAGAGATTAGAAACTTAAAGAGGAGAATAAATAGACTCGGAAGATGTCACAATGAATTTGTTATGTATCAAGGAGAATACAATGACAGAAATGAAGAAAAACAAGAAGAATTAGAAGAAAGAATTAGCTACCTAGAAGAAGAAACAACATCAAATTATGACCATATACTTGAACTTTCCAAAGAAGAAGTAGAGGGAGATTAAAATGGCATATGTACCAATACCAAAAGATTTAGACAAGATTAAAACAAAGGTTGCCTTTAACTTAACTAAAAGACAACTTATAGGTTTTTCTGTGGCAGGACTAATTGGCATACCAACCTATTTATTTATGAAGAAATATCTACCTAATGATGTTTCAATCATTGTAATGCTAATAGTAACCCTGCCAATCTTTTTTATAACCTTATATGAAAAAGACACCTTAACTTTTGAAAAATATTTTAAATTTTTCTATCTTCATAAGTTTTATCAACCAACTAAGAGAATAAGAAAGGAGGCATACCTTGAAGCAAAGAAAAAAGCAAATCAGCGACTTAAATCTAAGGGAAAAACAATTAAAAAAAGACCGAAAGGAAGTAAGAAGGCTAAAAACAAAGAAAGATCCGACAAATAGTCTTCTAAGTGTACTTTTAAAGAAAGAGAAAAAGAGATTTACAGTTGAGGATACTATTCCATATATAAGAATGTTACCAGAGGGCATTTGCCAGTTAGATGAAAAAAATTATTCAAAGACAATTTCATTTCAAGATATAAATTACCAGTTGGCATTGGAAGAAGATAGAGATTTAATCTTTAACCAATTTGCCAACTTTTTAAATTCTTTTGATCCAAGTGTCCACATTGAACTTTCATATGTAAATCAATTAGGAAGAAATAGAGACCTACAAGATGCAATTAAAATTGCTGATAAAGGAGACTTCTATGACGATGTAAGAAAAGAGTTTAGGGAAATGTTAAAGCTTCAACTTGCAAAGGGCAATAACGGACTTAAAAAGATGAAGTATATAACCTTTACAACAGAAGCCGATAATCTAGAGCAAGCAAGAGCAAAGTTAAATAGACTTGAAGTAGATATTTTATCTAACTTTAAATCTATGGGGGTAAGAGCAGAAAGTCTTGATGGCGAAGAAAGATTAAGACTTGTTCACGATATGTTAAATCCAGACAAGAACTTTGATTTTTCATATAAAGATTTGAAGAAAAAAGAGTCTACAAAATCACATATAACTCCCAATATCTTTAATTTTGTACCAGCAAATAATTTTAAGTTTGGCAAATATATTGGAGCAGTAAGTCATTTTCAAATACTTGCAAGTGAGTTATCAGACAGAATGTTATCTGAGTTTTTAGATATTGATGACAATATTTATGTAGCTTTTCATATAGATGTAGTTGAACAAGCAGAAGC
>NZ_JAGYZD010000227.1 GCF_018371055.1 Finegoldia magna
GATTTACTTTCAAATTCTCTTTTGGGAAAGGAGATTCCAATCTTATGTTGTAGAATTTTTCCAAGCCCAATACATCTGCAAAGTAGGTCATAGGAGACAGTGTCGCTGAGAAAAATACGTTTGATTTGCATTTTTTCAAAAGATTTTTAAAAATATTGTGAGTGTTCAAGCACATGATGTTGTAAATAACATCATCGTTTTCTGATTTTATCAAAGTGACGAAAGAATCATCGTAAAAATCAGAAATTTTCAAAAATTTATTGATTTCAAAATACACATCCAATACTTTGTCGTAGTATGGTTTGTCCTTTTCTTCGACCAAAAATTTCGTCATGGATTCTTTGCAACGTACACAATAATCAATCAAATCTACTGACAAATCCTTGTATGTGTTGACTGGTTTTCCCAAAGATTCATCTTTGATTTGTTTGGCGATTTTCTTCAAATTGCGTTTGATTTTGAGTTCTTTTTTATCATCTAAAAGCTCATCACAACAGTCCATAAGTTGGTTGAAACTCAACGAATACGAGTACATATCACGCCCACGATTCACCAAGTTATGAGCCTCATCAACCAAAAGCGACATTCTCAAATATGGAACTTCGAAAAATCTTTTTAGATATACTACCGGATCAAAAACGTAATTGTAATCACAAATCACAATGTCACAGAAATTGGACAAATCCAGCTCCAATTCCAACGGACAAACTCTGTATTTGAATGCATATTTTTTGATGATTTCTTCCACTATAATATCTTCGTTTTCAAGCATATCGAGAATGCATTTGTTCACCCTGTCGTAGTGACCTTTTGCAAATTCGCAATCATTTGGATTGCATTTGACTTCATTATTGATACAGACCTTGTTCTTTGCGATTATCTCAACTGATTTTATTATTAGACCTTTTTGTTTCATTAAATACAATTGGTCGTTGCAGGCTTTTTTCAGAGTGGACTTTGCAGTCAAATAAAAAATCTTGTCCGTCAAATCTTCTCCCATAGCTTTAATTGAAGGAAAAAGCGTGGAGATAGTCTTGCCGATTCCTGTTGCAGCTTCCACCATCAAATCTACACCCTGTTTGGTTGCAGAATACACGTTTTGGCTCAAATACTTCTGACCAGCTCTAAATGCAGGATATGGAAATGATAAGTTCTGAATGGATTCATCACGATCTTTTATGTGTTGTGTGATTAATTCTGTGAACACGGAATATTTTTCTAACAATGAAAAATAAAATTCTTTTAATTCTTCAAAAGTAAAATTTTGCCTGATAAATTTTATTTTCTTGGTATCAGTTTGATAATAAGTTAGCTGCAAATCAATATCTTCCAAGTCGTTGTCCAAAGCATAAAAATACCCGTAGCATTTTACTTGTGCCCAGTGATATTTGTTGGAATTGTATTCCAATTCTTCCAAATCACGCGTAGTCGATTTTATTTCATCTATTAAAGTTTTACCATTTTTAATTCCTATTCCGTCAGCTCTACCTTCCACGATGTAATTTACCGATTTGTAGAGGGTAGTGTTTTTGAGAGTAACTTCTGGCAGAAATCCAATATCGTATTCTTTTTGAATCATTTTATGGATTTTCTGGCCTTCTTTTGCTCTGTCGAACACATTTCTGAATCTATCGTCTATATCGCCGCTTCGTTCAGTGTATTCAACCAAATCTCTGACAGAAAGTTTGATTTCTTTTTTCATAGCTTATAATTTTGTTGAAGCAAGTTTACTTCCTTGTAAATTTTCCTTCTTTCAATCGCCAAATCGCGATACATTTTATCCTCATCTGTTACATATTCTATTTTTTCATTTACAATTTCAGATTCTCCGTCTTCATTCACACTTACCATTGTGAAATATCCTGAAGCTTTTATGATATCTGTGCCTTCAACTTTTGCACGAACGAAACATTCCATGCTAGTTTTTCCAACGGAATCTATAATCGCTGTGATTTTTATAATTTCTCCCAATTTTGTTGGAGCGTTGAATGTCAAATTATTTACGGCTTTTGTCAATGTTTTATTGGAACAAAATCTTCTCGTGCACACACCGGCGATTGTGTCCATCATTTTGAATAATTCTCCTCCGTGGAGAAGTCCGTAAAAATTCCCCATATCTCCATTTGCTCTGAATTTTACAATTGTTTTTGTATCTTGTTTTGTTTTCATAATATCCACCTTTTAATTGCTACTTCTATTATAGTATAAAATTTTATTTTCGGAAAAATGAAATCAATCGCAAGTTTTTAAAATTGAAACAAAAAGAAATTAAATGTATAATTAGATTGTATGAACTTTACAGGAGGTTAATGATTTGAAATATAGAGAATATTATGATAATGTTTTAGTCCGAATTGAAAAGGGCGAAGACGTTGTAGAAAAATTATTCGAATTAGTTGAAAAGCTTCAGCTAAAAAATGGTTCTATTTCAGGAATTGGCGCCAGCGATAATATAACTGTGGGATTATATAGTGTCGAAAAACAAGAATACACTAAGAAAAATTTCACAGGAGAAATGGAAATCACGAGCATCCTTGGAAATATCTCTACTATGAATGACAAACCTTATTTGCACATGCACATTACATTTGCAGATGAGAATTTGAATGTTCACGGCGGACATTTGAACGAGGCTATCATATCAGCAACTTGTGAAATCATAATTAATAAAATAGA
>NZ_JAGYZD010000228.1 GCF_018371055.1 Finegoldia magna
GTTTGAACAGAGTGAAAACCAGCGCCTTGAGACGCTGGTTGGTATCACTCGGGCTTATAGCCCTTGAACAAACCACCCGTTTTACGGGTGGTCATGATTTGAGGTGAAAAATGTATTTAATTGTATCCGCATTGATATTATTATTTTTACTAATATCAATTTCGTACAAAATCGACATAGTACAATACGAAATAAAATCTGAAAAGATTGACTGCGAGATGAATATATTATTCTTGTCGGACCTTCATTCGTGCGATTATGGCATCAACCAGAAGAAATTAATGGACAAAATAAAATCCGTTGATTGCGATATGATTTTACTGGGTGGAGACATTGTGGATGACAAGTTGAAACCAAAAAAAGCATTTGAATTACTAGAACAATTGCAACAACTGGGCAAGAAAGTTTACTACGTTCATGGAAATCACGAAAAAAGAATAGAAAATCTGGACGAAATAGATAAGGCAATCAAAAATTATGGTGTACAAATTCTAGATAATGAAGAAGAGTTCTTATCGAACAACATTAAACTTATCGGAGTGGATGATTCATCTGGAGAAATCTTGGACGATTATGAGAATGAATTAGACATATTAGATGACAATTTGAATTCAGAAAATTTTAATATATGTTTGATTCACAAACCTGATTATTATTTCAAGAAAAATCTGAAAAAATTCGATTTGATGATATCGGGGCACACTCACGGTGGACAATGGAGACTTCCTTTTATATTCAATGGAATTATATCTCCGGGACAAGGTTTATTTCCGAAATATGCAGGAGGAATATACAACGACGATTATACACTTATTGTGTCACGTGGACTTGCCAAGGAAAAGACCGTCGTTCCAAGGATATTTAATCGACCAGAAATCAATTTAATAAAATTAACGAATATCAACAATAGTTAAGAAAAGTATACAATGCTTGGAAAACTATTGTTTTTTTATTTTATTGTACTAAAATATAATTAAAGGTAAATAAATTATTACTAGACAACGAAAGGAGACAATATGAAATACTCAATGAAAAAGCTAATTGCAACAATGGCAGTAGTATTTGTTGTAATAGCTGGACTAAATGCTAGTCTTGTAAACAAATCAGAAACGATTTCAAGTTCAGGGATAGAAGTCGAGGACGATAATAAGTACGTTTCACTATCGCATGAAAATGTTGGAGGAGAAATGGAATATGAAAAATCGGGCTACAATGGAGTACTGAAAAAATCAATCCGTCCAGACTATGAAGAAGAGGGTACGTTGTGTTACAGATACTCTGGAAATTTAAAGAAACAATAAGGAGACAAAAATGTTTACTTACAAACTAAAAAAATTATACAGATACAAGATGATTCCATTTTTGATTCTGTTTTCTATTACTATGGGTATTGTTGCTTTTTTCCTACATTTTAATACAACCAACCATGCTTTTGATTTTCTCATTTCAAGTCATATGTCGATTTCTAATGATATTAGTTGGGATGAAGTCGTCATCAAAAAAACTGATTGGAAGAAAATAACACCGGAAGAACCAGACAAAAAAAGCTACGAAGAACACAAAGCGTACCTAAATCAAGGGAAAAAAGTGTTACAAAACTTGATGAAAGCTCATGGTCTTGATGAAAACTACAAGTATAACAAATCTAACTATAATGAAAAGGATATCATAAAGTACACTAATGAATTGGATGCTCTGAATAATAAATACAATACAGATGAGAACATGGATAATCCTAAGGAACTTAGGACATCTGTACTGAGCGGAGAAGGCTACATAAATTTCTTGAAAGATAGAAACTCCGTAGAAGATAGATTGATTGACGAGAATGACAATCACAGTTTTAGTAAAGTTGTATTTGATGAAGCTGGTGTGATTTTTGGAGTTGTGCCGATAATTCTACTAGGCTTTCTAATGATTTTCATAATGAGAGAAGATGATATAACCAGCGTAACATCGAATTCCAAAATAAAGGATGTAGCGAACGATTTTGGTATTATTATGTGTATGATTGTGATGTACATTATCATTTCATTATTGACAGTGTTTGTGGCATCTTTAATAACTGGAAATGGTGTGGGCGATTTAACATATCACTACGATTCTACATTTGTTATTAGGACTGTTCAGGACAGGGGTGGTTCTATAAGAGAATACTCATATGTTATGAGAACGCCTTTGTCTACATTTTTTAAGAGTGTATTTCCTTTTGCGTTAATCACTATGGCGTTTGGATTTGCATTTTCTTTTGTTGATAAACTTATACAAAATACCAAAGCAAAATATTTTACTTTGGTTTTAATAATGAGTTTGCTATTGGTTGATTTTAATTTCTTCAATCATGCATACAATCCTCTAAGCTTGTTTAAGTCGTTTTCGTTAAAACCTGTGATTGCTACAGTGTTTATGCTTTTGATAACAGCTATAGGCACGATTTTTTTGAACAGGAGAAAAGAATTCACATCTCATGATACATACAAAGATCGAAATGTATTCAACTTAAAAGGTTCCATTAAAAACCGTGTGCTATCATTTAATGGGTTTTTGATACTGTTTGTCGTGTGTGCTATTTTGGTTGGAAATATATGCCTACAAAACAATTGGCACAATTTTAATTCCACTCAAATTAAAAACTATACCGATCTTAATTCTACTATGG
>NZ_JAGYZD010000229.1 GCF_018371055.1 Finegoldia magna
GAGAAATTAATTAAATCTTCTTCTCAATTCATTTCTGAGATAACTCAGTATCCAGCTATTTCTATGTTAAAAAAATCAGATAGGATGCATTTATCTCACATAGAGTTACTTCCAATTAGCGAATATAATTATGTTTTATTAACGTTATATGATTCTGGTGATTTAAATCATACTGTGATTTCATCAGAACAAGTCATAGAACAAAATGAATTAATTAAGATTAATTTTCTATTGAAGAAACTTTTTTTAAGCAAAAATCTAAATGAAGTTTATGATAATTTAGACGAATTTTCTTCAAAATATAAATATAATGATCTTTTTAAAGGTGCAATTACCGATATTATTGAAAATGAAAAAGATAAGTTATCTTCAATGTATGTATCTGTTGAAGGTTTATCAAATATTTTCAAATATAGTGAATACAGCGACTTAGACAAAGTCAAAAGCATAATAGAATACCTTGAAGACAAAGACAAAATAGTGAATATTTTGAATTCTTCAGATAATTTCTTGGACATTAAAGTAGGAAATGAAAATAATGAACAATCACTTGTTGAAAACACAATCATTAAAAGTTCTTATTTCTTCAATAAAAATAACATAGGTGTTATAGCTATTGTTGCTCCTATGAGAATGAATTATGAGCTTTCGATAGAAGCTATGTTTAAATTATCTAGAAGAATTAATGGATTAATTATTAGGGGGGATTATTATGAAAGATAATGAAGAAAATTTGAAACAAAGTCAATCTTCTGAAGAGTTAAAAAACGAAGATCAAAACTTGGAAAAAGAAGATTTAAATAAAAATGAAAATGAGTCAATAAAAGAAGAAGTTGATAATGATAATGATGAAGTTGTAAATACTGAAATAGAGGATTTAAAAGACTCTTTAAAAAGATTACAAGCGGATTTTATCAATTATAAGAATAGAACAAATAGAGAAAGACAACAGTCTATTGAATTAGCCAACGAATCTTTAATTTTGAAAATTCTACCTATAATAGATGATTTAGACAGAGCTATTGATAGTAAAGAAGAAAAAGATGAGTTTTCTAGTGGTGTTGAATTAATTAGAGACAACCTTCTACTATCACTAAAAGATTTCGGGTTGGAAGAAGTAGATTGTTCAGATAAATTTGATCCAAATTACCACCATGCGGTTATTACTGAAGATAGTGATAAGGGTTCAGATATGATATTAGAAGTATTCCAAAAAGGATACATTTTAAATAAGAAATGCATTAGACCAGCTATGGTCAAAGTTAGTAAATAAGAATTTTAAATATAGAAAAAATCTAAAAGGAGGATTTTATAATGAGTAAAGTAATAGGTATTGATTTAGGTACAACAAATTCAGCAGTAGCAGTTATGGAAGGTGGAGAATCAGTTATAGTTCCTAACTCAGAAGGTAATAGAACTACTCCATCAATTGTAGCATTCACTAAAGATGGTGAAAGATTAGTTGGTGAAACAGCGAAAAGACAAGCAATTACAAACCCAGACAGAACAATCACATCAATTAAAAGAGAAATGGGTACTGAATACAAAGTAAACATTGATGGTAAAGATTATTCTCCAGAAGAAATTTCAGCAATGATTTTGCAAAAATTAAAAGCTGACACTGAAAGTTATTTAGGAGAAGAAGTTACAGAAGCAGTAATTACTGTCCCAGCTTACTTTACAGACTCTCAAAGACAAGCAACTAAAAACGCTGGTAAGATTGCCGGATTAAACGTAAAAAGAATTATCAACGAACCAACAGCAGCTGCATTAGCTTATGGTATTGATAAAGAAACTGATCAACACAAAGTTATGGTTTATGACTTAGGTGGTGGTACATTCGACGTTTCAATCCTTGAAGTTGGAGATGGCGTATTCGAAGTATTAGCTACACGTGGCAACAACAGACTAGGTGGAGATGATTTTGACGAAAAATTATTAAACTATCTCGCAGATGAATTCATGAAACAAAATGGTGTAGATTTAAGAAAAGATGCTACTTCTAAACAAAGACTTAAAGATGCAGCAGAAAACGCTAAGAAAGAACTATCTACAAGAGTTTCTACTAATGTTAACTTACCATTTATTTCTGCAGTAAATGGAACTCCAGTTCACTTAAACATGGATATCACAAGATCCAAATTTGATGAATTAACATCTGACTTAGTTGAAGAATCTTTAAAACCAGTAAGACAAGCACTAGAAGATGCTGGATTAAGTCATAACGATATTGAAAAAGTATTATTAGTTGGTGGTTCTACAAGAATTCCAGCTGTTCAAGAAGCTGTTAAAAAATTAATAGGTAAAAATCCACAAAAAGATATTAACCCAGATGAATGTGTTGCTATTGGTGCAGCATTACAAGGTGGTGTATTAACTGGTGAAGTAAAAGACTTATTGTTACTTGATGTTACACCTCTATCATTAGGTATAGAAACTTTAGGTGGAGTATGTACAAAATTAATCGAAAGGAACACTACAATTCCAACTAAAAAATCTCAAGTATTTACTACAGCAGCCGATGGTCAAACTTCTGTAGAAATCAAAGTACTTCAAGGTGAAAGAGAAATGGCAGCTGACAATACTTTGTTAGGACAATTCAACTTAACTGAAATTCCAGCAGCCCCAAGAGGAGTACCTCAAATTGAAGTAACATTT
>NZ_JAGYZD010000013.1 GCF_018371055.1 Finegoldia magna
ATGAATAATGTTTTACTGATAAATAGAATAATTCCTACAATTGATGACGATAGAATTTGCAACATTACTTTTGTAATTGCAGACATGCATTTACAAGAAGTTCACGATAAAATAATTAAGGTTATTGACTCATCAGAATATATGGATTTAAATAACACCGAAATAAATTACAATGGGTTTACTACCAAACAAAAGGCAAAATTGATTCCTGAAATCATGAAGGTATTGGTGGAAAATAATTTAAAAGTTTATGGTGTTTATGATTTGTATTCTTAAATTTATGGTAAAATGATTAACTAACAGTCACATAAATTAAATTATAAGGAGTATGATAAAATGAACAGAGAAGAATTATTAAAAAAAATTGACGAACAATTAGTTTTTGAATTACAATCAGGCTATGAATACAAACAGATGGCTTCTGAATTCAATGATATGGATTGGGATGGATTTGAACACTTTATGGAAATGCAAGCCCATGAAGAATTTGAACACGCTGAATACTTCAGAAAATGGTTACAACAAGTTGGACATAAGATTGAATACAAAACAATCGAAGCTCCAAAAGCTGACTACGACAAAGATGTATTAAGCATTTTCAAAGCTGCTTTAGAACACGAAAAAGAAGTTACAAGAAGAATCAGAGAATTATTTGATGCAGCTCATGAAATCAAATTCTATGAAGTATACACTCTTCTACAAAAATTCATTGACGAACAAATCGAAGAAGAAGCTACTTTTGATAATATCATAGCAAAACTTGAAAGAACTGAAAACAGTAATGCTGGTCTTGCAATATTAGATCACGAAATGGCACAAAGACAATAATTCTAGCAAATTAGTATAAAAGTCCCCGTAGGTTAATATTTTTTAACTTATGGGGACTTTGTTTTTTATTGAATCAAATATTTCTATTGTATTATTGCTCAATGTTCTATGGAGTCCATTGCTAATGCAACTTCGTTTAACATAGCTAAAAGAAGAGATTTATCTCTTAAAGAAATATTTTTTTTACTATATGACATGTCGATTCCGACTACACCATATACGTAATTTCCTTTTCTAATAGCAAAGTAGAGCCCTTTAGCACTAGAGAGCGTATTTGTAGTAGCTCCTGCACTTTCGTTGTTCAAATAAACCCACTGAGCTACAGTTTTTTCTGCTTCTGAAACATATGTGTTATTTGCGCTTTCATTATTTTCGGGATTATAAATTTTGGGAGCTTTAAGTTCATTATCCTTTATAGGATAAAAAACTATAACTCTATTCAATAATTTATAAAGATGATAACAAGTTTGATACATTATTTTATCGTAATTATTTGCTGACTGTAAACTTTGACTAATTTTAAATAAAATCTCAAAGTTATGAGACTGTTCAATAGCTAATAAATTTTCTTTTTTTAATTTGTTTTGCATTAAGCATATTATAAATGACACAATGCTCATAATTAAAAATATCATAAAATATTCTTTAGAGTTAATTATAAAGGAAAAGTAAGGCTCTAAAAAGAAATAATCAATTATCAGGATATTAATTATTGACGAAATTACATTATAAATTGGATGTTTCGTTGTAAATCCAACAATACATGTTGATAAAATGTAAACCAATACAATATTTGTTGTACTAAAATCAAGTTCAAAGAAGAAAAAAGACAACAGTGTTGATACTAGAATAATAGAAAAAGTAGTCAAAAAGTCTTCTATATCAAATTGAAACGGATTTTCAAGGTTTAGCTTTACTTTCTTAGGTTCTTGATTTGCATCTGGGATTATAAATATATCAAGTGTTGGATTTGTTTTTGTAATTGAATCAATGATTGTTGATTTTCTCAATAAAGATACTTTTTGAAGGGATCTTCCTAAAACTAATTTTGAAATACCGCTGACTTTTGCGTATTGACTTATCTGAAAAGCTACGTCATCTCCATATGTTGAAACTAGATTTGCTTTTAAATGTTTTGCAAGATTTATGTTAGCTTGTAAATCGTATTTTTCTTTTTGAGATAAAAACTTCGAATTTGACGTTTCAACAAATAATGCACTAAATTCTGCATGAAAAGACTTAGCCATTCTATAAGCAGTTCTTATTACTTTTTGATTTGTGGGTGAAGGGCTAATGCAGACTAAAATGTGTTCTTTTAAAAAAGGTCTATTTTTTTCATCAGTGTATAAATTTATACGATCAGCACATCTTCTCAGAGTTATTTCTCTCAACGAAACCAGATTACCTTTTGTAAAAAAGTTAGCAAGTGCTTTTTGTGATTGCATCGCATTGTATATTTTTCCGCTTTTTAATCGCTGGAGCAACTGTTCAACTTCAATATCGATAATTTTTATATTATCAGCGTTATCAAAAATATAATCAGGAATACGTTCATTTATCTTTATTCTCGTTATTGATTCGATGATATCATGAAGACTTTCTAAATGCTGAACATTTAATGTAGTATATACGTCGATGCCTGCTTTCAGCAACTCCTCTATATCTTGGTATCTTTTTTTATGCCTAGAAGTTGGAGCATTAGTGTGTGCTAATTCATCAACCAATACAATTTGAGGCTTTCTTTTAATAGTAGAATCTATATCTAATTCATAAAAAACATGATTTTTGTATGTGATTTTTTTGTTTTCTACTCTCTGCAAACCATTTATTAAATCAAGCGTATCTTTTCTGTCGTGAGGTTCGATATATCCAATTACAACATCTGCTCCATCCAAGTCTTTTTCATGTGCATATTTTAGCATACTGTAAGTTTTTCCTACGCCAGCACAATAGCCAAAGAATATGGTTAATTTTCCTTTTTTATCCATAAAATCATCTCCTAGAAAACTCTATCAGATATAGTTTACTATAAATACAATCGAATTTTTGCTTTAGCTTAAATTTTAATGCGATTTTAATATTGCAGTGGCTTTTTTTAAAACCATTTTAAGGTCTATGATGATATACTCATTTTACAGTTTAATAAATAGGAGGCGCTATATATGAAAGATATCATTATGATAGTAATTTTACTTTTATCATTTTTGATGTTGAAATATTTTGTATATATGATAGATCGTATTATAAATAAGAAATAAAATAGGGAGGATTTTATGATATTTATATCAATATTAATATTAGGAATTATTTGTTATCTTTTTTATGCTTTAATTAATCCTGAAAAATTTTAGGGTTTTAAATTGGAGGTAAATTATGGAAGGAATAAAAAATGAAAAAGATTGTATGTATGAATTTAGTTTAATAATAAAACACAAAGTTGATTTAGGAAAATATGATGAATGCTTAGAGTTAATTTATAAAAAAATGGCTGAGTTTCCTCATGATCCAGTACCACATAATTTATTGGGAATATTGATGGAGATTAAAGGCAATCATCTTTTAGCAATGAAACACTTAAGAGCTGCTTGGGCTCTAGATCCTAGTTACACACCTGCTAGTATTAATTTAGACAATATGGGTTCAAATGGATCGAGAAAATTATATGTGTTTTCATAAGATTTTTAATTTAAGAAGGAGAAATTATGTTTCAAATATTGATAACATTACTGATATTTTTAATTATTATATTTCCGATTGGAAATTATTTGTATAAGATAACTGTTAATAAACAAACTTGTTTGGATTCTATCTTTGACAGATTTGATTCATTAATTTTTAAAGTATTAAAAATAGATAAAAATGATATGGATTGGAAACAATATGCAAAAACTTTATTGTTAGTTAATGCATGTTTGGTATTTGTTGGATACCTAGTACTAAGGGTTCAATCATTTAATTTATTTAATCCAAATAAAATACAGGCAATGGAAGAATCATTAAGTTTTAATACTATTATATCTTTTATGACTAATACTAATTTACAACATTATTCTGGGGAATCTGGTTTATCCTATTTTTCTCAAATGTTTGTAATTACAATGATGATGTTTACTTCAGCAGCTACAGGATATGCTGCATGTGTTGCAATGATAAGAGGTATTTTAGGTAAAAAAATGGGTAATTTTTATGTTGACTTTATTAAAATAATAACTAGATTTTTATTACCAGCCTCGATTATAGTAGGAATAATATTAGTATCACAAGGAGTTCCTCAAAATTTAAATAGTAATATGATAGTAAGTACAATTGAAGGGAAAAACCAACAAATTGCATCTGGACCAGTGGCGGCATTGGAATCAATTAAACATTTGGGGACAAACGGAGGAGGTTTTTTTGGAGCGAACTCTTCAACACCTTTTGAAAATCCAAATATCATTTCAAATATAATCGAATTACTATCAATGATGATATTGCCAGCATCGTGTATCTTTATTTTTGGTAAAATGGCTTATGATAATTCAAAAGAAAAAGCCACAAACAATGATGATCACAAAAGTATAAAATCATTTAATAGAAAGCATATATTAATTGGTACAGAAGGAAGAACTGTATTTGTAGCGATGTCGATATTGTTTTTAATAGGATTGGGAATTTGTTATTTCACTGAAAGTCACGGAATTAATGGAGCCACACTTTCAGGAATTTCACAAAATCTTGGAAATATGGAAGGAAAAGAAATGCGTTTTGGTATCTCTCAATCTACTTTATTTACCACCGTAACAACTTCTTTTACAACAGGTACAGTAAATAATATGCATGATACACTTACACCTCTAGGGGGAATGGTTCCTCTTATTAATATGATGATGAATGTAGTATTCGGAGGTGCTGGAGTCGGACTAATGAATATGTTAATATATGCCATTTTGGCGGTTTTCATTTGTGGACTAATGATAGGAAAAACTCCGGAATACTTGGGTAAAAAAATAGAAGGAAACGAGATGAAATTAGCTGCCTTATCAATAATAATACATCCTTTATTAATTTTAGGGTTTTCAGCTTTAGCTGTTAGTGTTAATGGAGGAGTACAAGGAATAACTAATCCTGGATTTCATGGGTTGAGCCAAGTGCTTTATGAATTTTCTTCCTCAGCGGCAAATAATGGTTCAGGGTTTGAAGGCTTAACAGATAATAATCTTTTTTGGAACATAACTTGCGGATTAGTAATGTTTTTGGGGAGATATTTATCCATAATAATTCAGCTAGCTATAGCTGGTAGTTTATCTAAAAAAGTTAATGTTAACGAAACTATAGGAACATTAAAAACTGATAATCTTACTTTCTCAATAATTATAGTCATTGTTGTTTATATATTTTCTGCATTAACTTTCTTGCCGGTTCTTGCATTAGGACCAATAGCAGAGTGGTTGACCTTATAGGAGGAGTTATGAGTAAAAATAAAAAAACAAAATTTGTGACAAACGATATATTAAAATCATCCATAAAAGGAGCTTTTTTAAAACTAAATCCAAAATATATGGTAAAAAATCCGGTAATGTTCGTCGTTGAAATAGGATTTTTCATATGTTTATTACTTGCTTTCTTTCCGGGACTATTTGATGATGGAAGTAGAAATTCTAACATTTATAATGGCTTAGTGTCTGTTATTTTATTTATAACATTAGTTTTTGCTAATTTTGCAGAATCTGTTGCAGAAGGTAGAGGTAAAGCTCAAGCAGAAAGCCTTAAGAAAACAAAAAAAGATACGAAAGCAAGATGTATATTGGAAAATGGCGAAGAAATAGAAAAATCAAGTAATGAGTTAAAAAAAGGAGATATTGTTTTAGTAAAGTCAGGCGAAATAATTCCTAATGACGGCGAAATAATAGAAGGAATTGCAAGCATAGATGAATCCGCTATTACTGGTGAATCTGCTCCTGTTACAAAGGAAAGTGGGGGAGATTTCTGTTCAGTTACAGGTGGAACTTTGGTAGTTTCTGACTGGATAAAAGTAAAAATTACTTCTGAACCAGGAGAGTCTTTCTTGGATAAGATGATATCTCTTGTAGAAGGAGCATCAAGACAAAAAACTCCTAATGAAATAGCACTTAACACTCTGCTAGTTTCTCTAACTATAATTTTTATTATTGTTATAATAACTCTATATCCAATAGCTGTTTATGCTAATGTTAAAGTATCAGTATCAACTTTAATTGCTTTATTAGTCTGCTTGATACCTACAACTATAGGGGCACTATTGAGCGCTATAGGAATTGCTGGAATGGATCGTGTAACTAGATTCAATGTAATAGCAATGTCAGGAAAAGCTGTTGAATCATGCGGAGATGTTGACACAATGATTTTGGATAAAACAGGAACTATAACTTTTGGAAATAGGCTAGCTAGTGATTTTATAAATTTAGATGGCATCCATAAGTCAGATCTTATTGATTACTCTTGTATTGCATCTCTAAAAGATGATACACCTGAAGGTAAATCAACAGTAGAATTGGCAAGAAAATTAGGATCAAAAGTTATTTTTGATGACTACAATGATGCATCATTTGTGGAATTTACAGCGTCAAGTAAGATGAGTGGTGTAGATCTAAAAAATGGAACTTCAATTCGAAAAGGTTCAGGAGATGCCATAATTAAATTAATAAGAGATAAAGGGGGAGAAATTCCAGGGGATTTAGAAACAAAAATTAGTGGCATATCTAAATTGGGTGGAACCCCATTGGTTGTTTGTGTTGATAATGTAATCTACGGCATTATCTATTTAAAAGACACTGTAAAACCAGGTTTAAGGGAAAGATTTGAACGATTAAGAAAAATAGGTATTAAAACTATAATGTGTACTGGAGACAATCCATTAACAGCTGCGACAATAGCGGCAGAAGCTGGCGTCGACGGGTATATTGCAGAATGTAAACCTGAAGATAAGATAGAAGCTATAAAAAAAGAACAATCGCTAGGTAAGATTGTAGCAATGACGGGAGATGGCACAAATGATGCTCCAGCATTGGCTCAAGCAGATGTTGGGATAGCAATGAATAGTGGAACAACTTCTGCAAAAGAAGCTGCTAATATGGTAGATTTGGATTCAAATCCAACAAAAATTTTGGAAGTTATAGAAATAGGAAAGCAATTACTGATAACTAGAGGATCATTAACGACATTTTCTATTTCAAATGATATAGCCAAATATTTTGCAATAATACCAGCGATTTTTACAGTAGCAATTCCAAAAATGAAAGTATTAAATATTATGTCATTGAGTACACCATCAAGTGCAATTATATCAGCATTGATATTTAATGCCATAATTATTCCTTGTTTAATACCTTTAGCCATGAGAGGGGTAAAATATGAACCTATGTCAGCATCAAAAATGTTAGGTAAGAATATGCTTATATATGGTTTAGGAGGAATAATTTGTCCGTTCATTGGAATAAAAATAATAGATATTTTGGTTAGCCCATTGTTAACTTTACTTGGGGTTTAAAAGGAGAAATTAATGAAGTTTTTGAAAAAAAATAAAAAAGCTTTTATTGTATCGTTATTTATGTTTGTTTTGTGTGGAGTTATTTATCCTTTCTTTCTTACAGGAATAAGTCAACTCATTTTTTTCAAACAAGCTAATGGAAGTTTAGTAAGTTACAATAATAAAGTTGTAGGCTCAAAGTTAATAGGTCAAGAATTTACAGATCCTAGGTTATTTCATTGCAGACCATCTGCAGTTAATTATAATGTATTTACAGGAAATAAACATGAAGCAATATCTTCTGGTAGTGAAAATTTAGCTGTAAGTAACCCAGAATTAAAGCAAAGAATTAGCCAAGATACTAATAAATTATTACTTGAAAATCCATCAATAAAAAAATCTGATATTCCAGAAGATATAATAACACAATCAGCATCTGGTCTAGATCCACATATATCTATAAAAGCTGCAAATATTCAAGTTGACAGAATAGAAAAAAACACTGGATTATCTAAAAAAGTTATTGAAGAATTAATTAAAAAGAATACTAACTATAAACTATTTGGTATTTTTGGAGAAAACACTGTGAATGTACTTGAATTAAATATTGACTTGATTAAAGAGTTGAAAAAATAATTATAGGTATATGATATAAAACTAGGTCCCACATATAGAAAATTTTGTCAGAGACCTAGTTTTTTTAATTCTATTTTAAATAGATATTGTATAATATAGAGGGGTGAAAAATGAATGACAACACAAGAATATTAATAATAGAAGATGACAGAGCAGTTAGAAATCTAATTTCTAATACTTTAAAAATAAATAGATTTAATTATGATTTAGCTGTAAATGGTAGTGAAGCACTATTGTTATTTACTACGAACAAATACGATATAGTTTTTGTAGATTTAGGGTTACCTGATATTGACGGAATTGATCTTATTAAAAAATTCAGAGAGTTTTCAACTACTCCGATTATTGTAATAAGTGCGAGGAGTAACGACGAAGATAAAATAGAAGCATTAGATGCAGGAGCTGATGATTTTTTAACTAAACCATTTAATGTTGAGGAATTATTGGCTAGAGTTCGCTCTACGATAAGACGTTTAAATTATTCTGAAAATAATAGAATAGATAATAATGTAACATTTGAGAATGGCGATATAAAAATTGATTATCCTTCAAGAAGTGTGTTTGTTAAAGGAGAAGAAATCCATTTAATGCCAATTGAATACAGTTTATTATGTTTACTATCCAAAAATATAGGTAAAGTTCTTACTCATCAATATATTTTAAAAACTATTTGGGTGAATTATTTAGATTCTGATTTATCTTCATTAAGAGTTTATATGACTTCTCTTAGGAAAAAAATAGAAAAAGTATCTTGTGAGAAGTATATTCAAACTCATATAGGCGTAGGATATAAAATGATAAGGGTTAATAAGTCAGATTCGGAGAAATAATATGATTGAAAAAGCTAAAGATTCAATATTAGTTTGTATATCTGATGCAAAGTCAAATAGCTTGGTAATAAAGAAAGCCAACGAAATAGCTAGTAAAGAAAACGCAAGGCTTATTGCATTATATGTTTGCGATAGAAATGATTACCAAAAAAAACAAGAAAAAGGATTTTTACAACAAAACTTAGATTTAGCTGAAAGTATCGGAGCCATGATTGAAATAATTTATGATGATGATATTGCGGCTCAAATAGTTAATTTTGCAAAGTTATACAGAGTAAAAAAAATTGTTCTGGGGAGAAACAACAACCAGAGGAATTTTTTTATATTAAATAAAAGCATCTGTGATGAAGTTATTGAAAAAATTGAGGATATAGACATTCATATCGTTCCTTTTTACGAGGATTTTTCAATTAAACGATTTGAAACTAATAAAAACATCATTCGAGATGTATTTATTAGTTTATTTATATTGATTTTATGCACATTAGCTGGTTATGTATTTTATTTTTATAAATTTGGTGAATCAAATATTATAATGATATATATATTAGGAGTGTTTTTTATAGCGCTTATAACGTATAATGAAATTTTAAGTATGACGGCATCGATAATTTGTGTTTTAGCTTTTAATTTTTGTTTTACTGAGCCAACTTTGAGTTTTTCTTTTTATAATAAAAATTATATAATAACATTTTTAGTTTTATTGATAGTCTCATTTTTGACGAGTAAATTAGCTAGTCGTATAAAAAAAAGTGCAGAAAATTCATCTAATATGATATACATTACTAAGTTATTATTAGAGACAAATCAGATGTTACAATCTAAAATAACGAAATCTGAAATAATTGAAACAGGATGTAATCAGTTATCGAATCTATTAAAAAGAAATATTAAATATTATGATATATTAGATAATGAAATTCAAAAGCCATTAAAATTTTGTTATAATTCTGTAAAGGATAATGAAATTTCGGATCCGGAAGAAGAAAAGGAAATAGTAGAATGGGCTTATTTACACAATAGTAATGCTGGGGCTACTACCAGATATTTACCAGAGGCTAAATATCTGTATTATACTATAAGAAATAATACAAATGTTTATGGAATAATTGGTATATATTTATATAAGGACAGGTTGGATTCGGTTGAAAACAAAATCTTATTAGCTATTCTAGGAGATATGTCACTAGCACTTGAGAAGGAAAAAGTGATTGAGGATAAGAATAGAGCAAACTTGAAAATAAAAGATGAGCAATTTAAGACCAATCTATTACGATCTATATCACATGATTTGAGAACACCTTTAACCACTATTTGTGGGGATTCGGATATATTGCTAAATAACTATAAAAACTTGACTGAATCAATGAAATTAGAACTATTTCAAGATATTTATGATGATTCTCAATGGCTGTTAAATCTGATAGAAAACATACTATCTATTACTAGAGTAGAAGAAGGAAGGATGAAGCTAAAAATTGAACCACAAATTGTTGAAGAAGTAATTGATGAAGCTTTAAAGCATATAAATAGAGATAAAAGAAAACACAATATAAATGTTGATATTGAAGATGAATATTTGATGGCAAACATGGACGTAAGGCTAATTATTCAAGTAATCATAAACTTGGTAGATAATGCTATAAAATATACAGATGAAGGATCAAATATTCTGATTAAAGCTTTTAAAAAGGACGGAAATACAATAATACAAATTTGTGATGATGGAAATGGTATAAGAGATAATGATAAGGAAAAAATTTTTCGAAAATTTTATACATCCAATGATAAAATATCTGACAATAAAAGAAGTATAGGTTTAGGGTTATATCTATGTAAGATCATAGTAGAAGCACATGGCGGGTCAATAAAAGTTGAAGACAATAAGCCCAAAGGAGCAATATTTACTTTTAATCTCAAAGCATTATAAAATAATAAATTAATACCGTTATATAAGGATTTATGAAAATTTTTAAAGTTTTGATATAATCAATTATACACTATATGGAGGTGAACATGAGAATAATTAATTCTGATTTAGAGAAAATCGCGTTTTTAAAAGAACAATATCCAGATGAATCTTTGCCAGAAATTGCTTTTTGTGGAAGAAGTAACGTAGGTAAGTCATCTTTTATCAATTCAATTCTAGACAGAAAAAACTTAGCTAGGACTTCTTCTAAACCAGGGAAAACCCGCACAGTAAACTTTTACAATGCAAATAATGAGTTTAGATTAGTGGATTTGCCCGGATATGGGTATGCCCAAACATCAAAATCCGAAAAGAAAAAGTGGGCTCAAGTTATTGAAACTTATTTGAATAATAGAAGAAATTTGTATGAAGTGTTTTTGATTGTAGATATTAGACATAAGCCAACCGTACAAGATAAGGAAATGTACAATTGGATAATTCAAAGTGGATTTTGTGGATTTGTTATTGCAACAAAACTAGATAAAATCGGTAAAACTATGATTAAAAAGAACTTAAACATAATAAAAAAAGAACTATGCATAGATGATGATAATCTAATCTACGAATATAGTTCAACTTCTAAGAAAAATAAAGAAGCTGTAATTGAACAGCTTGAAATGATTTTAAAACATGGAAGTGGAATTGAAGAATAAAAGTAATTAAACCCCAATTTCTTGGGGTTTTATTTTTAAAACATTTTTTGATTGACAATAATATTATGTCTTTTATGATATTATTGCCAATCGACTAATTGTATTGAATTATTCTACTACTGAAAAATCTTCTTTTCCAGCGCCACAAATTGGGCAAACCCAATCTTCAGCTAAATCTTCAAAAGCTGTTTGTGGTTGAACACCTGCATCTGGATCTCCTTCAGCTGGATCGTAGATATATCCGCATACGTCACATACATATTTTTTCATGTTTAATTTCCCCCTTTAAGATAATTACCTGTCATCAGGTATAAATTATATATACCCACTGTAAAAATTTCTAATCATTTTTTGGTTTTTATTTATATTTTAAACATTTAATGATAAAATGTTAAATTTCCTGAATATTTGGGTATAATCATACTGGGTGATAATATGTATATGTTTAAGAGGCAGTTTGTCAGTGATAGATCAATTGCTACTAAAAATATTCATACTATGCTCAGACTATTAAGAAAAGTTGTACCGGATGAAGAACTTCTTTATGATATACGATTAATAATTAATGAATTAATATTTAATGGACTAGAACATGGTAACCAATTTGATATAAATAAAAAAATAACTTTTAAAATAAAATTAAATGATGACTCCGTAAAAATTTGTGTAAAAGATGAAGGTACGGGAATTGATTATTGTTCTAACAGTTATTTTAATAATGATATTTATGTCAGAGGAAGAGGATTATTTATAGTAAGTGAATTAGCTGACGAATTAAAAATTAAAGAGAATTATGTTGAAGCAAAGCTATTAGTGAAGCCTAATTAACGAGGAATCTAATAGCTTGTTTTATTGTGAAAAATTATCTAATACGATTTTTACATAAATTTTTCTTTTATTTTTTGTTTTTTGTGATATAATGAAGTGTCACAAATTAGAGGGAAGTGGAATTTTGAAAAGAGAAGATGTAAGAAATGTAGCAATAATTGCCCATGTTGACCATGGTAAGACAACTTTGGTAGATGGGTTATTGAAAACAAGTGGTATTTTTAGAGAAAATCAGGAAGTTCAAGAACGTGTTATGGATAGTAACGATATTGAACGCGAAAGAGGAATTACTATTCTTTCAAAAAATACTGCAATTAACTACAAAAATCATAAAATTAATATTATAGATACTCCAGGTCATGCTGACTTTGGGGGAGAAGTTGAACGTGTATTAAAGATGACAAGCGGCGTTGTTTTGGTAGTAGACGCTTTTGAAGGTCCTATGCCACAAACAAAGTTCGTATTGAAAAAGGCTTTTGAACTAAATTTACCTACGATTATATGTATTAATAAGATCGATAGAAAAGAAGCCAGGGTAGATGAAGTAGTAGACGAAATTTTGGATTTGTTCATCCAATTAAATGCAGATGAATCTTATTTAGATTCACCATTTGTATTTGCTTCTGCTAGAGAAGGATTTGCAACTGATGATCTTGAAGAAAGACCAGAAGATATGACTGCTTTATTGGATAAAATCATAGATTATATTCCTGCTCCAGAAGGAGAAGAAGATGCTCCATTCAAACTTTTGATTTCAACAACTGATTTTAGCGATTATGTTGGAAGAATTGGTATAGGTAAAATTGAGCAAGGGAAAGTAAAAGTCAATGATAGCTGTGTGATTGTTAATTACAATGATCCTGAAAAGAAAAAGAAAATCAAAGTAACAAAGATTTATGAATTTGACGGATTAAACAGAGTAGAAGTTAGTGAATCAAAATTTGGATCTATTGTTGCCTTGACAGGTGTTGAAGGAATTGAAATAGGAGATACTTTGACTAATGAAGAGGACCTAGAACCTATAGAATTTGTAAGTATTTCAAATCCAACATTGGCGATGAATTTCTCTGTTAATAACTCTCCATTTGCAGGAAGAGATGGAAAGTTTGTAACAAGTAGACAAGTTCGTGCTAGATTGTACAAAGAATTAGAAACTGATGTAAGCTTAAAAGTTGAAGATACAGATTCTACAGATACTTTTAGAGTAAGTGGTAGGGGAGAACTTCATTTGTCTGTTTTAATTGAAAACATGAGACGTGAAGGATTTGAATTCCAAGTATCAAAACCTGAAGTTTTATTCAAGAAAGATGACGACGGAAAAATTCTCGAACCAATAGAGATAGTTACAATTGATATTGAAGAAGGATTCGTTGGAACAGTTATTGAAAAATTAGGCACAAGAAAAGGTGAATTGCAAGATATTTCAAATACATCAAGTGGATACACTAGACTTACATTTGAAATACCTTCCAGAGGTCTTATAGGATACCGTCAAGAGTTTTTAAGTGATACTAAGGGTAATGGTGTTATAAATACAGAATTAAAAGGATATGAGCCATATAAAGGCGAAATTCCAAAACGTCAATTGGGTTCATTGATTTCGTATGATACAGGAACTGCGACAGCTTACGGATTAAATGCAGCACAAGATAGGGGGATTTTATTCGTACAACCACAAGATGAAGTTTATGAAGGAATGGTTGTAGGTTCTAATGCAAAAGGTTTAGACATAGAAGTTAATATTTGTAAGAAAAAAGCACAAACAAATATTAGATCTTCAGCAGCAGATGAAGCGTTAAAGCTTTCTCCTCCAAAAATTATGAGTTTGGAAGAAATGATGGAATTTGTTGAAGAAGACGAACTAATTGAAATTACTCCACATCATTTGAGATTGAGAAAGAAGATTTTGGATACTCAATTAAGATATAAATCAAAAAAATACAATAAATAATTTTAATGGGAATTTATCATTTGGTAGATTCCCTTTTTTTATTAAAAAAATTTAATTTTAAATTAACAATAAAATTAATTTTAATAGAATAAATGCTAACATTTTTGGGTATATAATGTGTATAAAAATATAAAGTATCATAATTTTTCTATTGAATTAGTTTAACATTTTGTAATAAAAATTTAATCTAAAAAAACATTTGCTTTAGTAAGAAAAAGCGTGTATACTTAAATTATCAAATGCATTATATTATATTTATAAGTGGATAAAGGTTACCCAAAAAAAGAATAGAAGGAGTAATATTATGGCTGAAATTAATATCGAAGACAAAACACTAAATGAATTTTTCGATGCGATTATGATGTTAAATGGTAAAGATGAATTACAACGCTTCTTTGAAGACGTTTGCACATTGAGAGAGCTTCATTCAATTTCTCAAAGATTAGAAGTAGCAAAGTTACTTAAAATAAGAAAGACATATTCAGAAATTGAAAAAGATACTGGCGCATCAACAGCAACCATAAGTAGAGTTAATAGATCTTTACAAAATGGTGCTCAGGGATATGAATTAGTATTGGATACTTTAATAGCAAAAAACTTGGAAGAAAAAAGAAAAAGAAAGCAAAAATAAATTATTATCCGCAAAATATAGTTTGCGGATATTTTACTATAACAAATGATTTTTGGGTATATAAATAATAGGGGTGATTTGATGAAAATTACATTTTTAGGAGCGGCACAAGAGGTTACAGGTTCGTGCTATTTAGTTGAAACTGAGAAACATAAATTCATGGTTGATTGTGGTTTGTTTCAAGGTAGTAAGGAATTGGAACAAAAAAATCATGACGATATAGATTTTAGTGAAGCTGAGTTTATGATTTTGACTCATGCACATATCGATCATACAGGAAGAATTCCTCTTTTATATAAGAAAGGATTTAGAAGTCCTATATATTGCACAAAAGCTACGAAAGATTTGTCAGAAATAATGCTAATGGATAGTGCCAAAATTCAAGAAAGTGACGTTGAATGGGAAAACAGAAAAAGACAAAGATCTGGCAAAACACTGCTAAGCCCACTTTATACTACGATAGATGCGATGAGTTGCATCTCGTTATTTAGAGCACGTTATTATGACGAAGTTGTAAAGATAAATGAGGATATTAAAGTTATTTTCAGAGATGCTGGGCATATGCTAGGATCTTCCAGTTTAGAAATATTTATAACTGAGAATAATAAAACTACTAAAATTATTTTCTCTGGAGATATAGGAACTTCCAATAACCCTATTTTAAATAATCCTCAAACTTTGTCAGGTTGTGATTATTTGGTTATGGAATCTACTTATGGTAACAGAATTCATGAGCCTTACAAAGAAAGTGTTGAATCATTGAT
Source organism: Finegoldia magna (assembly GCF_018371055.1). Lineage (GTDB taxonomy): Bacteria > Bacillota > Clostridia > Tissierellales > Peptoniphilaceae > Finegoldia > Finegoldia magna_I. The sequence goes on from NZ_JAGYZD010000013.1 coordinate 15,575, forward strand.
TGACATAATCGAAAAAGTTTCAGCCAGAGGAGGCACTGTAATTATTCCTAGTTTTGCAGTTGGTAGAACTCAGGAAATTATTTATGAATTAAATAGTTATTATGATTATCAAATTAAAGATCATTATGAAAAGAAAGTCCCGGTATATGTAGATAGCCCGATGGCTCTTGAAGCTACGAAAGCTTTTATGAAAAATAGTGATTTATTTAATCAAAAGGCTAAGGATTATATTTCCAGTGGGGATAATGTTTTTGAATTCGAAAACTTACACTACGTAAAAAACATTGATGAATCAAAGATGCTGAATAACGTAAAGTTTCCAAGAGTAATCATATCTTCAAGCGGAATGGCTACAGCAGGAAGAGTTCGTCACCACTTAAAGCATAATTTATGGGATGAAAAAAATGCCGTTGTTTTTGTTGGTTACCAAGCAGAAGGATCACTTGGAAGAATTTTGTTAGATGGAATAGATGAAGTAAAACTATTCGGAGAAACAATAAAAGTCAATGCCGAAATATATAATTTAGGAGGTTTTTCTGGTCATGCTGACCAAAATAACTTACTAGATTTTGTTGGAAACATGAAAACAAAACCTAAAAAAATATTCATAACTCATGGTGAATCTGAAGGGGCAGATGCTTTATCTGATTTGTTGAGAGAAAAATATAATATTGATTCTGTGATACCTGAAATTTATTCAACAGAAGAATTTGAAGCTGGAGAATACGATATTGAACAAGAAATATCTACTAATCGTTTAAACAATGATCTGTATGAAGAATTAGAGAAAATAAAACAAAAAGTAGATAGATTATATGAAAACAAAGAATTATTTGATCATAACAACCTGGACTCAGAAGAGTACAATCAACTAAATAATCAACTATTAGATTTAAAGAATAAAATCATGACTATAAACATGATAACTGGCGAATAAGTTCTGATATTTGATGCTTAAGAGCTAGGAGAAAATATGAAAGAGTATTTTTATCAAGAAAATTATGAGACAGATGTGTATTTGTTTCACGAAGGAAATAATAATAAATTGTATAATTTTCTAGGTTCACATATTTATTCCAATGAAGAAGGTAGTTTCACTAGGTTTTTAGTATGGGCACCCAATGCGAAATATGTAAATTTGGTTGGAGATTTCAATGATTGGGATGATTATTCACTCCCATTAAAAAAACTAAATGATGGTGAGATTTGGGAGATATGCCTTAAAGATGTACAAATTTTCGACTCGTATAAATACAGAATCGTAACACAGGATTCAGAAATTTTATACAAAGCTGATCCGTTCGCACTTCACAGTGAATTAAGACCAAAAACGGCAAGCAAGGTTTACGAAATAAATGGTTATAAATGGAATGATAGTAAATGGCTAAAAAGAAGAAAAAATAACCGCTGAGCCAATTCATTTTTCCGCTTATGCTACCGGGTGTATCAGACCGCTTTCGTCAACCCCT
>NZ_JAGYZD010000230.1 GCF_018371055.1 Finegoldia magna
TGAATTTACATTTTTCTTGGCAATTCCAACAATGTTTGGAGCAAGTTTACTAAAACTTGTGAAATTTGGATTTAGTTTTACAGCAATGGAAGCATTCGTTTTATTATTGGGAACTGCAGTTAGCTTTGTTGTATCTGTAATTACAATTAAATTCTTAATGAATTACATCAAAAACAATGATTTCAAAGTGTTTGGTTATTACAGAATAGCTCTTGGCGTATTGGTTCTAATTTATTTCGGACTAATCAGATAGTTGTGATATAATAATTAGAAGGAATAGTTGCAATTATTCCTAAATGAACATTAGAAAACATAGACGAATATATATTTGAAAAAATAAGTTGTAGCGACTTATTTTTTTATTGATACATAAGGAGTTATGATGAATTTAGATAATTTAAATGACAGACAAAGAGAAGCAGTCGAAAACACAGATGGTCCTATGTTGATATTGGCAGGAGCAGGAAGTGGGAAGACAAAAGTTTTGACTACGAAAATTGCATATTGTTTAGAGAAAGGATTGTGTTCAAAATACGAAATTTTGGCAATTACCTTTACAAACAAAGCTGCCAAAGAAATGAAAGAAAGGGTCGAAAATATCCTGCAAGAAGACGTAGACAGCATGTGGATAGGAACTTTTCATGCCATTTGTTCTAGAATACTGAGAGTAGAAATAGAGAGAATTGGCTTCGAAAGAAACTTTACAGTTTATGACAGAGCAGATCAAATATCTCTTGTAAAAGAATGTTTAAAGGATATGGGAGTAGATCCTAAAAATGTCGAAATCAAAAACGAAATCAATACAATTTCTAGATTAAAAAATGCAGGTGCTACAGAAAAAAATATCGACAAAGAAGATTTTGATATAAGTTTAAGCACTTTTACTATGGAATTATTCCAAAAATACGAACACAAATTAAAAAGATACAATTCGTTAGACTTTGATGATTTGATTGTGAAGACTAATTTGTTGTTCGAAGAAAATCCCGACTTGAGAGAAAAATATTCTGAAAGATTTAAGTACGTGTTTGTCGATGAATACCAAGATACAAACGATACACAATACGAGCTTATCAAAAATTTGGTTTCTAAAAACGATAATATTTGCTGTGTAGGAGATTCTGATCAATCAATTTACGGCTGGAGAGGAGCAAACATACAAAACATTCAAAACTTTGAAAAAGATTTTAAGAATGCAAAAGTTATTTTATTGGAACAAAATTATCGTTCAACACAACCTATTTTGGATTTGGCAAACACGGTGATTAAAAACAATTCACTTAGAAAAGATAAGAATTTATGGACTGCCAAAAACGAAGGGGATATGCCTATATATAGAAGAATGTATTCTGATATAGATGAGGCAGAACAAGTGGTTCAATGGATCGAGCAAGAAAGATACAGACAAAACCCATACGAAGAAATGGCGATTTTATACAGAACCAATGCACAATCTAGACTTTTTGAAGAAAGATTGAATAGACTAGGAATTCCTAATAGAGTTGTAGGTGGATTGAAATTCTACGATAGAAAAGAAATCAAAGATTGCGTTAGCTATCTTAGAATTGTTGAAAATTTGAATGACAATATGGCATTAAATAGAATTATCAATGAGCCGAAAAGAGGAATTGGTAAAACAACTATGGATAAGTTGTTGCAATGTTCGCAATCAAGAGGAATTAGTATGATGGAATACATCAAAAATACAGATCTTCCTGATTTTTCAAATGCTACAGCTAAAAAGCTTCAAGAGTTTTATTATTTAATTAAAAGCTTTCCGAAAGATGAGATGAATGTTGCAGAACTTATGGAATATATTCTGGACAAAACAGGATACAGAGCTAATCTTGAAAAATCAAATAATAGAGATGATAAGACGAGGTTGGAAAATATTGACGAATACATTTCATCCTTATATCAATTTGTTCAAGATAATCCTGATAAAAACTTGAGAGAATATTTGGAAACTTCATCACTTATGACCGATTTAGATAAAACTGATGATAATACAAAAGGTGTATCGATGATGACAATCCACGCGGCAAAAGGATTGGAGTTTGATGTTGTATTTTTCACTGGTCTAGAAGAAGGTACTATTCCATCAAGAATTGATGAAGATGTAGAAGAAGAGAGAAGATTGTGCTACGTTGCAATCACAAGGGCAAGAAAAAAATTGTACATTACAAGTGTGCAATCGAGAAGAAGATTTAACGAATTTCAAACAAAAGCTGAATCGAGGTTTATAGAGGAAATGGAAAACAAATACAAAGACGAATCTCCTAATAAAGAGGTTAGTTTTAGAGAATCGTTCAACACAAAAGTAGTTGACGATTACAGGACAGAAGCATCAGCTTCAATCACTAAGAAACAAAATGCTGTTACTAAAAACAATGAAAAGTACAGAGCTGGAGATAAGGTTTCACACAAGAAGTTCGGAACTGGTGTAATCGTTGGAATTGTAGAAAAAGACAATGGAGATGAGTTGACGATTAATTTCGACAAAAAAGGATTGAAGAAGCTAAATTCATCACTAGCACCACTAACAAGGGTTGAATAATGGAAAAGGAAGACAGAATAAAATATTTAGTAGACATACTAAATAAATACGCTTTTCATTATTATACTTTGGATGATCCTTTGATTGAGGACTCAGAGTA
>NZ_JAGYZD010000231.1 GCF_018371055.1 Finegoldia magna
TTTGTTAATGATTCTATTGCTTCTTTAAGTTTATCTTCATTTTCTGGATCTATACTTGCTGTGGCTTCATCAAAGATTATGATGTCCGCATCTTTTAGCTTGGCTCTTGCTATGGAGATTCTTTGTTTTTCTCCGCCAGATAGACTTGCTCCGCCTTCTCCGATGATAGTGTCATATCCTTCTGGTAAAGCTTCTATAAATTCATGACATCTTGCTTTTTTTGCAGCTTCTACAACTTCTTCATGGCTTGCATTTTGTTTTCCAAATTTTATATTGTTTTCAATTGTATCTTCAAAGAGATAGACGTCTTGAAATACCATGGAAATTGAATTCATAAGGTTTTCTATCTTATAGTCCTTAATATTTTCTCCACCTATTAAAATTTCGCCAGAATTTACATCCCAAAATCTTGCAATAAGATTACAAAATGTTGTCTTACCAGATCCAGATGGACCAACTATGGCAGTCATAGTATTTTCTTTTATCTCTGCTGATACATTTTTTAAAATTGGTCTATCATCATAAGAAAAGCTGATATGTTTAAAGACTATATCATGATTTTTTATAGGCTCTGTAATACTTCCTTCTCTCATATCAGGCATAGAGTCGATAAAACCTACAGAATCTATAGCATTTTCGCAAGCTCTTAGGATTGCCATGTTTGATCCTGCCCCGATTAAGCCTTCAAAGATAATAAAGGATGCCATAATCATAAGAATTGTTTCAGCAAGTGGAAGTTCACCAGATAAATTTAATTTTAATGATACATAGACCATAGCTACTGTTGTTATTCCCATTACAATTCTTTGAATAACTGTGTATGGTGCTACAGATATTTCTAAATCTAAAAGTATATTTGATGTATCTTTTATAGACTTTCTCAAAGCTCTGTTATTTTCTCCACCAAGATTATAGGATTTTATAACCTGCATTCCTTGTAAAGTTGCTAATACTTCTTTTGTAAGTCTTGTTTGTGTTTCTGTCATTTTATCTGCATTAGCTGATGATTTTTTCTCCATCATTGATGTAACGATGAAAAATACTACCACACCTGCTACAGCAACCAGTCCTACCTTTACGTTAAAAATTAAAGTTCCAAGGACAAAGACTAAAGTATTTAAAACTCCACCAAGTACAAGAACCAAAAGCATAGGCACCCACATTTCTGCTTGGGAAAGTGAAGATGTAGCAATAGTAGTTAATCTTCCTAGTGAAAAGCTTGAAAAGAAACCCATAGGAACTCTTTTTATTTTTTCTCCTATTTCTATCCTCTTATGAGCTGCCATAAAATATCCAGCGTGTGTTTGTGCCATTTGTGATGATTTTTGTGTCATTATCTTTCCAACAAGGGATATAACTAATATTCCAAGACAAACAAAGATAGCCTTATAGTCTAAAGTGTTAAAGAATATATTTACTAGCATATAGTAAATTGCTCCAAACTCAAGGGCATTAAATACTGCATGCAAAAATCCAGCGAGAATAGATTTCTTAATATATACCTGTTCTTCTTTTGAAAAATTCCATATCTTTTTAAACACATTAAGCATTTTCATCACCCCTTAAATTTGCAGCATACATTTCCTTATAAAGTTCTGATGACTTTAATAGTTCTTCATGAGTACCATAAGAATTTAATTTGCCATCTTTAATGACAAATATCCTATCTGCATCAACAATTGTCTTTAGCCTATGAGCGATTATGATTAAAGTTTTCCCCTTAACTAGATTTGCCAAGGCGTTTTGTATGAGAGCTTCATTTTCAGGATCTATATAAGAAGTTGCTTCATCTAAAATTACGATTGGTGCATTCTTTAGCATGGCACGAGCAATAGATATTCTTTGTCTTTCTCCTCCAGATAGATGACCTCCACCTTCGCCAACTCTTGTCTCGTAACCATTAGATAGGTTCATAATAAAATCATGGCAGGCAGATTTTTTACATACATCTATAATTTCTTCGTCAGAGGCATTCTTATTTCCAAGCCTAATATTTTCCTTTATAGTCATATCAAAAAGAAAATTATCTTGAGATACGAAAGAAATAAGTGAAGACAAGTTTTCGAGCGACACATCTTTTGTTTCTACTCCGCCAATTTTAATAGATCCCTTATCTACATTCCAAAATCCAGCAATAAGTTTTGCTATTGTGGACTTACCTGACCCAGAAGGACCAACGAGTGCTGAAACATTAGATTCTTTTATTTCCATAGAAAGATTATCTATAACCTTATTTTTTCCATCGTAAGAAAAGTCTACGTCTTGAAGTTCTATATTATAGGATTCTATTTTTTCTCCCTTGTCAATATTTTCTAACTCTTTTGAATCTAAAATCTTTCCTATTTCAGAAGTTATAGTTGATATTCTTGACATATCATCCATATAGTTCATGATTTTTAAAATGCTAGAAACTGTAGCAAATGATAATACTATTAAGGTAATTAAATTTCCTAAATCAATACTTCCATTTATATAAAATAAAATCCCAAAAGGTATGATTGTAATAATTCCCATAGGAGAAAGTAATCTACCTATGGCAACCCTATTCATAGATTCACCCATCCAGTTATAATAAAAGCTTGCATTGTCATAAACTGCATCAGC
>NZ_JAGYZD010000232.1 GCF_018371055.1 Finegoldia magna
TTGTGACAGGTAGAACTCATCAAATAAGAGTAAGCATGGAATATATTAATTGTCCAATAGTCGCAGATAGTTTGTACGGAGAAAAAATAGAAGGATTTTCTCAAATGCTACATGCAAATGAAATAGAATTTGTCGATATGAAAAGAAATAAGCATATTATTACGACAGAAATTCCACAAAGATTTAATAAATTTTTAAATAATTAATCTTACTTGAAAACACTTTTATGTTGTAGTATAATTAAATTAACCTCAGAAGAGGAACCCTGAAAAATTAAACCGACACACACTATAAGGGATGACGGACGTTCAATAATTGATGACGAGCCCTCTTTGAAGGGATGTCAGATGTTTGAGACAGTCAACCCACCTTCACATACTGAAGGTCATTAATTGATTAGGGTCTTCTGAGGATATTTTGAAAATAAAAGCGATTTCGCTTCTTAGCATGGGACAAAATCTCATGCTTTTTTCTTATGTGTTTAATTTGAGATTATCTATTCACTAAAGTAGTATGAGAATGTATAATATATGATAGATAAGGTGAGTGATATTATGAAAGATTCTAATTTAAAGAAATGCCCAAATTGTAATTCATTTGTTGGCGTTGAAGATAGATTTTGTAGAGTTTGTGGTCATGATTTTTCAAAAGATGATGATTTTTCTTCTGAAGGAAAAACATTTGAGGATTTTTTGTTAGAGGCTTCTAAATTTAGAAGCGAAACTCAAAATCACAATCTTGGTTTTATAAAAAAAGAAAAAGATAGTTCAACAGATAATGAGAAAAATTATTCTAAGATAGATAATGACTCTAATCAAGATACAACTGACAGATTAAATGTAGTGGATATTGAATCTGAATCATTGAAAGAAGAAAGAGAAAAAGCATTCCAAGAAACAAACAACGATTATAATGATTACTACGATTATTATGATTATGAGGATGATGAAAAATCATCGATATTTAAGAAAATTATATTTGCAGTTATTGGTGTGGCTTTATTAATTGGTATTGTTTTTGGTGTTAAATACATAAAACCTATGTTCCAAGAAAATCTAGCTGAAAAGACCATTACAGCAGAATCTGTAAAAGGTAAGTTCATACAATCAGTTCAAACTAAATCCTCAGAACAAATGATGAGTATTGTGAAATCATCAAATCAATCTGTACCATTCAGAAACAAAGATGCGGAAGAGTTTATCAACGAAATAAATTCTAACCCTGAGTATCAAGCTACTATATTAAAATGGTTAGAAGATGATGAAGCAAACTTAAAATCGGATAAATCTTATAAAAGTACTAACCCATTAAAAATGGTAAAGGAAAACGACGGATATAAAATTTTGATTGATCCTATAAAGGTAACGATAGAAAATCCAGAAAATGCAAAGTTGAGTTTAGAAAATGCTTCAGAATACGCATTTCCAGGAAAGAAAATTTTATTGATTGAATCTAATGATTTAACTTTGAGACAAAATTATGATTTATCTTTCTTCTCAAAGAATGGTGCGATTAATTGGGATATTGTAGATATTAATAAAACATTGCCTGATTTTGATGTAACAAGTGGTGAGAAGAATTACGAAATCAGAAAAACAATAGATGATGATTGCCTTGTATTTGTAAATGACAAAAACACTGGACTTACTACTGAAAAGTTTAATGAAAAAGGCAGAAAGAATTTAACGGAAGACCAAGATTTTGTAAGAATGGTTGCCAAAGGGAAAAATGGTTTATTGAAATCACCAAAACAAACTGTTGGCTGGGAAACTTGGGTTAGATTGTATCTAAAAGATTAAAATTTTATAAATAATTCACTAATAATGTTTGAGATATGAGATTAGAGGGTATACAATAAACATAAGAAAAATTATTTAAGGAGATGTTATTATGAGTTTAATGGATTATTTAGAACATAAAAGAAGAGAAAAAGAAAGACAAATCAAATGGGAAATTGCTAAACGTAAATATGAAGACGAAGCTAAAATTACTTTAGGTACAGTTATTGGGGCTTCATTAGGTTTGGCAGCAGGATTATTATTGGCACCTAAATCAGGTGAAGAAACTAGAAAAGATATCAAAAAATTTGCAGAAGAAACAAAAAAAACAGCAGTAAATAACTTTAACGATGCAGTAGATACTGTAAAATTAACTGCTGACAATGTAACAGACAGTGTTAAAGACAAATATCAAGATTTCCAAGATAGAGGAATGACTGAATTAAATAGAGTTTCTGATCAATTTGACGAAGTTAAAAATGATTTGGGAGTTCTTGGTGAAGATCTTAAAGAAGTAGTTAAAAAAGACGGAAAAGAAATCAAAGAAGATGTTAAAGACACTAAAGATCAAGTAAAAGATTCTGCAGAAAAAGTTGGCGAATCAGCTAAAAAAGTAGCAGAAGAAGCAAAAGACGGTGCAGAAAAAACTGTCGAAGAAGGAAAAAAACAAGCAAAGAAAACTGCAGACACTGCAAAAGAAGAAGCAAAAGAAGTAAAAAAAGAAATCAAAAAGTAGGTAAGAAATGGTAGATGCTTTATATATATTTAAAATAATATTATATATTTGTTTATCTGGATTCTTAATTGCTTTAATCGTATTTTT
>NZ_JAGYZD010000233.1 GCF_018371055.1 Finegoldia magna
TCCCATTGATAAGTATTTCATTTCTATATTTTTGTATTCTGTATTTTTTATTTTATCATAAATTTCTCTCATTTTCTTGAAAACCCATCTAATTTCTTCTGGATCTTCTGCAAATGGAGCAATGCTCATCAATCCTTTTACTTTTACAAACTCTGTTTTTTCTATTTCTTCAATAAAAGAATCCAAATCATCAAGATATAAACCAGATTTTTGCTCTTCTTCTGCAACATTTAATTGAATCAAACAATCTTGTGGTTTATTAATTGCACGAGCTCTTTTTTCTATTTCTTTTAAAACACTCATTCTATCTAATGAATGAATCAAACAAGCTTTTCCTACAACATCTTTTACTTTATTAGATTGCAAATGACCAATCATATGATAATTAACGCAACCTTGTAATTCATCATATTTCCAGCTCATTTCTTGAGGCTTGTTTTCACCAATATCAGTTACTCCACAATCAATAGCTTCTTTAATTCTGTCAATGTCCACAGTTTTTGTAACAGCAATAAGATGTGGTGTTTCTCCATGCGAAGCAAATTTTTTCAAATTTTCATTAACTTCATTTAGATTATCTTTTATACTCATTATTTTAAAAGTTCCCCCTCTTTAACAAACCTTGGATTTTTGACAATATAATCGTATAGCTCCAAAGTTTTTACTTTTCTGTTATTAACATCAATCTGTCCATCAGCGCCCGTTGAAACGTAGGCAAATTTATCGTCAGTTTTCAAAACTTTTACAGCTACAAATTTGATAATTCCTGTTTCTTTTTTGATGTACACGCCTTGTGTAGAATCTTTCGTAATAATTGATTTTTTAGGTATTTTGAATACTTTTGTTTTTTTATCAATCACAGTTATAGGCACAAATCTTTTATTCATTAAATCATTAATACCATCATTCATATCGCATACTATTGTAATGATATTCCCATTTACTTTTATGTCTTTTATGTGCGCTGAATAATCGTTTTTGTCAACATTGATTTCAATTTCGTCGTTATTTTTCAAATTTCTATTCAACTTAGAACTTTCCACATCAAATACCAACGATAAATTCATACTATCAACAACTGATAAGCCTTGAGTAGAATAATTGTCATCAATATCTCTTAAATAAAAATCACTACCCAAAATGCTTGAAGAGTTATATCCTACAAAGTTTTCATAGTTATCAATATTATTTTTTAACACTCCACTAACTGTGGTCTTAACTGTAGATGATTTTGAGTTTAAAACTTGTTTCAATATCTCTAATTCTTTTTTAGAATGAAAATACTCTTCTTCTGTGATATTCTTTTTCTTATCATATTCAGACAAAAACTTATCATCTAAGTTTCTGTTTCTTATAGAATTCGATAGTGTTTTAATATCTGTATCTTTTATCTCAAATTTACTTGTAGTCTTATCGCTGTGATTTATTTCCAAATCGTTCAATTTATCATCTATATATTTCGTACTCATTTGTAAGTTGATGTCTTTCGGTATATTTATTACATTAGACCCCACAGGATATTTGACATTTTCAGCTGCTTTCGTATCCACATCATTTAAATAAATGTACTCATCTTTTAGAACAAGAGCATTTACATTTATTTCGTTTTTTATTTTGGAAATATCGTTCACAAGATATAGGTTTCGTTTAAATAAAAAACCTAATAAATTGTGAACAATAAATACTAATAGTAAAACAGAAATAATTATTATAAAAATTTCTTTTTTGTTAAGTTTTTTCGTTTTCATAATCTGATTATATCATAGTATAATTTACATTCCAAAATTAATTATCGCTCTTTTTTCTCATCATCGAATTAGGTTGAAGTTTTTGATCAATCTTAATTTTAAAAATCTGTTGAGCCTTATTTGCCACTTCAATTTCATTCATTTTTTCGTCATACATTTTTTCAATCTTTGTTGTAATAAATCCATCTTCTGGGCCAAAAATCTCTACTTCGTCCCCTTCGAAAACTCTATTTCTTTGTTCAAAAGTAGCAATTTTACTTTCTTCATCATAATCTAATAATAACCCTACAAAATCATATTTTCTAATATAAGAAGATGATTCGTACAATTGGTCATTTTCATCAGGTTTTTTTTCAAAAAATCCTGTAGTAAAATCTCTATAAGAAACTTTTTTAATTTCTTCTAAAAGTCTCTTCGCTGTTTGTTCATCAAATTCATTATTATAGTACTTGTCAATGGCGATTCTATAGCTTCTAACTACCGTAGCTACATAGTATTGACTCTTTACTCTACCTTCTATTTTCAAACTATCAATTCCTGCCTCGATTAATTTATCTAAATGCTCAATCATGCACAAATCTTTTGAATTGAAAATAAAAGTTCCTTTCTCATCTTCTTCAATCGGAAAATATTCTCCAGGTCTTTTTTCTTCAACAAGTCTGTACTTCCATCTACATGCTTGTGCGCAGTCTCCTCTATTTGCATCTCTTCCTGTCATGTAGTTACTCAATAAACATCTTCCCGAATAAGACATACACATCGCTCCGTGTACAAAACATTCTAATTCAGAATCAGGGATATTTTTCTTGATGTCTTGAATTTCTTTCAAAGATAATTCACGAGC
>NZ_JAGYZD010000234.1 GCF_018371055.1 Finegoldia magna
TCTTGAAGAAATAAATAAAGAAAAAGACAAGATAAAAGATGAATACCAGGAAATTAATCATATAAAATATTCAGTAGATTTTGTAAACAAAGAACTTGGCATAGACTTATCCATAGAAATAGATAAGCTAATAAAACAAGGTGAAAAACCAAGTGTAATAGCACAGATTAAAAAATATCAAGAGCAACGGGAAAAATACGAAAAGAAAAAAGAGAGAACAAAAGATAGTTATAGGAATTCGGAAAGGTAAGATGTTTTAACTTTATTAGGGGACTTTCAAGCACCGTAGGAAGCTGATATAGAAAAATTACCTAAAAAATGATATAATGCACATGAATGGAGGGACTGATGTGAAGAAGAAACTAAAACCGTTAGTTGATTATATAATCTTAGTTTTATATTCAATTTGTATGTATATTTTATGGAAACTTTGTAAGTTAGGAGGAACACATTATTGGCTTAGAATTATGTTGCCTTTTGTGATTTTACTAATTATCTTACTTTTAGTCAGATTAATATTAAGACATAGAGGGTATCGGGCAAGTTATTTTAAATTCCGTTTGGTTTTATTTATTGCTATAAGCCTAGTGTTTGGAGGGATGATAATACACACAGCAATTCCTTATAATGGGGCTTTATCTTGGAAAATTGACGATTTCTTAAATCATAAAAAGATAAAATTCATTCATAATAATATTTATGAAAATGGTATTGATGGATTGATAAACGATATAGGAGAAAAAAATTCTTTACCAGAAAAAATTTATGTTTCAGATGATTTCTACATTGAGTTTACAGAGGATGGAACAATTACGAATATAGAAACAATGTTATATGGAGAAAATGATAAAGGACAGTTGAAAGGTTTTTTAATTACCTATGACTATAAGAAAGATAGTAAAATAAATATATGGCTTAATGAAGGCGAAGGTCTTAGTATTAATTCGGATAAGTTATTAAATCCTTTTTTCGCAATTCTTAAGCAATCCGATTACAGAAAACAAGTTCATAATTGGGAGAATATAAAACAAAATCAAACATATTCTTTTTTATATTCAGGAAAAGAAAAAGTTAATTCAGAAAAAGGACTCTCTATATTAGATGGAGATGCAGATGGTGATGGAAAATATAATACAGGATTGGCGCCTTCTAAGTTATCAAGCGGAGGAGAATTTAGTGGGTATATGGCTTCTCTTTATATAAAAAATAATGAAGATATATCTTCATTTAAGTATCTAATGGAGCCACAATATATATCACCGGAAATACTTGAAAATGAACATAATAGCGAAATACTTGAAGATGCAAAGAGTTCAAAAAGATGGATTACAGATGAAAATAATGGTACGGTATATACCTTTGTTTTAGATGATAAAAAAATAGGATATAGACTTGTGGTTGTAGATGCTGCTGCCGGTTCAAGGTTCTATGCATTTGAAAAATCGATTGATAGTGGGGAAAATTGGAAAGTTATCAACAAAGATCCTTTTATGGATGAAACCGGATCAGCTGAAGGAATAATATTCTTTTCAAATGATTTTGGTTTTATTGGAATTCAGGGAGCATCTGGACAGTACTCTCAAATATATAGTACAAAAGATGGAGGTCTTACCTTTAGACAAGTTAATTTACCTATGGATAAGGTAAAAGATATACCAAAAGAAGGAAAAGAAATCGGACTAAAATTGGATGATTATAAGTATCTTTCTATGCCTGAAAGTAAGGGGAATAAATTATATATTACTGTTACATCAGGAGAGTATGAATCCAATGGAATTCAATTTTATTCTGAAGATGCTGGAGAAAGTTGGAATGTTTTATCAAAATAAAAAAATTGAACTTTAGAATGATTTAGGTAGAGTAAATGAAAAAAATTCTTTTTATTATAATGGTGATTTTTTTGTTGTGATAGATGGCTACACGGCTTTATTAGTTTTAGGTGATTTGATAACCACTACAACTACAATAGAAGTTATCAATCAAAGTGAGGATATTGTCGCAAAGGTAAAAGAGCATTTTAACATTAACTATGAGATAACGAAAATTCAATATAGTCTAGGTTTTCCAGATGGATATGGATTAGAAATATATGATTCTAGAGTAGTTAAAGAACATTTTTTTGAAGATGATGGATTTGAAGATAGTGAAATAGATACTTACTTTCAAAAATTAAATATAGACACACCTAAATATTTAAAAGTTTTAATTATTGAAAATATCCTTGGAATCATTCTAATAATAGTAATAATTAGAAGAAATAGAATCAATGAACAATGAAGAAATACAGATTATATATTCCAACATGAAAAACTATCTATCAGACAAAAGAACACACACAAACTACTAAAGGCGGAAAGGTATTTTAAGCTATTTAAAAGCATAAAAGGTATAAAGACCTAAGAAATATATAAAAACATCAAAATAAAGCATTCCACCACCAAGAACAATAAAATAAAAACAATCAAAGGGAATTATAGAAAAATTAAATCCTAGACTTCCCTTTTTTTAATTCAAACAAAGGAGAGAAAAACATGATAAACGAAGAAATAAGCAAAGAAGCAGGTCAAGCAGCACAAACCATAATAACATACA
>NZ_JAGYZD010000235.1 GCF_018371055.1 Finegoldia magna
ATCAATTTTGCCAAATTTTCAGCAGACATATTCATTTCTTCTACTTCAATTTCATTTTCGTTTACTTGACGAAGAACATCTCCCAATAACCAATTTGAAGATTGAACAGGATCGTTTGAAATTTCTACAACTTTTTCATAGTAGTCAGCCAAATATCCGTTTCTAGTTAAAATATCTGCGTCGTATTCATCAATCTTGTATTCTTTCATGAATCTTTCTTTACGCATTTGTGGAAGTTCTGGCAAATTCTTTTTGATTTCTTCGATATAAGATTGTTCCACAAAAGTTTTAGGAATATCTCCTTCAACTGAGAATCTGTAATCATTTCCTTCTTCTTTGTGTCTCATTACTATTGTAGTTTGAGTGTCCTCATCCCATCTTCTAGTTTCTTTTTCGCCGATTTTATTTTCTTTTGCCAATTGGATGTGTCTTTCTTGTTCGTAAACCAAAGCTTTTGAAACTGATTTGAATGAGTTTAAGTTCTTAATTTCAGAAATTTTAGTTTTAAAATCAGAATCTTCATCGTAGACATTGATATTAACATCGCATCTCAATGATCCTTCGCTCATCTTAACATCTGATATTTTCAAATATTTGATTCTTTCTCTTAAAGTTTCTAAGAATTCTCTGGCTTCATCAGGAGTGCTCATATCTGGTTCACTAACTATTTCAATTAGTGGAACTCCCGCTCTGTTATAATCCATTAAAGTGTTTCCACTTTCGTTGTGAATTGATTTACCTGTATCTTCTTCTATGTGAATTCTTCTAATTCTAACTTTTTTACCTTTAGTTGATGATTTTAATTCTATATATCCATTTTTACAAAGTGGTTGATCTTCTTGTGTGATTTGATATCCTTTAACCAAATCTGGGTAGAAGTATTTTTTTCTGTCCATCTTAAATTCATTAGCAATGTCACAATCAAAAGCAAGTCCAGCCATAATAGCGTATCTTAAAGCTTCTTTGTTCATGTGAGGAAGTGCTCCAGGATGACCTAAACAAATTGGGCAGACATTTGTGTTTGGAACTTGTCCAAATTCATTCTTACAACCACAAAACATTTTAGTTTTAGTTGATAATTCAACGTGAATTTCCAATCCTATAAGTGTTTTTAAGTTCATGCTATCTCCTTTCAAACGCTAAAGCTGCATTCAATAAATTTTCTTCGTCGTGACTATTTGCAATTAGTTGCAAACTAGTTGATATTCCTGATTTGTAAGGAATTGAAATAGCACACAATCCACTCAAGTTTACAATTACATTGAAAATACCTGAATCGTACACAGCCAATGGATCGTCTTTTCTGCTGTCTAATTCATAAGGTAAGCTTGTCATTGTAGGTGTAGCAATCAAATCAAAATCTTTGAAGATATTTTTGAACTCTTGTGAAAGTAGATTTCTAACTTTTAAACCTTGTTTGTAAATTTTTTGGTCATTGGAACTTGCTAGATAAAAAGTTCCCATCGCTATTCTTCTCTTAACTTCTTCGCCAAATCCTTCGCTTCTTACTTTAACGAACAAATCTCTTGTATTTTCATAATCATCTGTCAAATATCCATATCTAATTCCATCAAATCTTGACATATTAGATGATACTTCACTAGTTACGATTACGTTGTATAAAGCATTTGCGTATTTTAAATATTCGAAGTCGATTTCTACTAAATCTGCTCCCATATTTTTTAGAATTTCCAATATTTCTTTGTATTCGTTGATAACTGTTTCATCATTGCTGTATTTTTTCAAATCAACAACGGCAATTTTTTTGCCTTTAAAATCATAATCTTTCTTTTGAACATTTACTTCAGATTGGATTGTAGTCATATCATTGTCATCGTGACCTGCAATTACATTGTAAGTATCCATTATATCTTCAACAGAATTTGATAATATCCCAACTTCGTCCAAAGAATTTGCCATAGATTGAACTCCGAATCTAGAAATCGAACCATAAGTTGGCATAAATCCAACGACATTACAACAAGATGCTGGTTGTCTACTAGATCCACCTGTGTCAGTTCCCAAACTTACAACAGCCATCTCAGCTTTGACACTAGCAGCTGATCCTGATGATGAACCGCCTGGGATTAATTTTGTGTCCACAGGATTTTTAGTAGGTCCAAAATAACTTGTTTCAGAAGAAGAACCCATTGCAAATTCATCCATATTAACTTTTCCAACTATAACGCAGTCTTCTTCTTTTAATTTTTTGATTACAGTAGCATCGTAAATTGAAACATAATCTTCTAACATTTTTGATCCACAAGTCATCTTCAAATCTTTTACATTAATGTTGTCCTTAACACTAACTGCAATACCAAACATTTTTCCCAAATTTTCGTTGTTGTTTGCTTTTTCAATTAGCTTTTCAACTTGTTGGTCAACGAATGATTTGTCGTAAGTTATGAATACATTCAAATCTTTTTTTGATTCTATTAATTTATCCAAATCATTGTAGTAGTCCCTTAAACTTTCAGGATTTTCTACAAATTTATTTCTAAGATTTTCTATCATTATTCCACCACTTTCTTCAATTTAAAATAACCATACTCACGAGATTTTGCATTCTTCAACGCAA
>NZ_JAGYZD010000236.1 GCF_018371055.1 Finegoldia magna
AAAGTTCTTACAAATAAGTTATCTCTCATCTTATCTCCTCTTACCAAAAATCTTCGACAAAACCCCGCCGCTCTTCTTCTCTAACACAGGAATCCTGTCTATTCTCTCATCTTCCACGATAAGTTGTGGATTAAGTCTCATAATCAAATCAAAATAATCCGAATCTATAATCTTATGAAGAGATTTAATCCCATCTCTAATATATTCTGCCTCATACGCATTTTCAGATTCCGTAGCCACAACATCCACCATTTGCCTGTCCAACAACTCCTTAGCAGTCTTGAACAACCTGCTAGACTTAGGCTTAACCACAGAACTCATATCCAATTGCACCAAACAGTCCCTTTCCTTCAAAGAAATCAAATAATCTGGATTTTCTTGGACGTATTTGCACCTTTCCGGATGAACGATAATCGGAACAAAACCTTTGATTTGGATATCGTAGATAAACTTATTCAAATCCTTGTATTCAGTTGTACTTGGAATCTCAAGCAAAATATATCTGGAATAATTAATCGAACTAATCAAATCATTGTGAAAATATTCCATCATCTTAGGATCGCAGCTCATCAAATTGCCCGACAACACCTGAAAATCAATTTTTTGGTAATCAAGCTCATCATTAATCCTGTCGATAAGAAGTTGATTTTCATCAGATGTCAAAACCCTACCATTCGTAGAAATCTCCGACGCACTCACAACCTTCTTGTAACCAAGTCTTGCATATTCAATTGCAGTCGCAATAGCCTGATCCAAATTACTCGAACCATTCTTCATGTCCGCCATTATCTTGCTATTAACATCAATCATTTACTCACCCAAAAATTCCTTAGAAACAAAACCTACTTGACCATTAAAATCAACCTTAACCCAAGTAGCCCCATCGTCATCCTTAGTTTCTTCGATAACCTTAAGCTCATCATTCTTTTTTAACTTAGTCACAATAGAAGAATTAGTGCTAGCTTCACTTCTCATATTCAAAATATCTGGTGTAACCTTCATAGTTTTCTCAGTAAATTCTTCCGGTTTGTTAGAATCCGTATTTTCTGAAGCAGGCTTTTCTGTAGTATCTTCTGGTTTTGAATCCTCAGGCTTAGCTTGTTCTGTAGATTCATGTTTCACAGACTCTGCTCTTTCCATATTTCTCATCGATTCGTAACGTTCCGGTTTTCTCAGGCAACCCGTCGTCAATACCAAAACCAAAATCGCAATAGGTATCAATCTCTTCATACTATCATCTCCTAATTAACAATTATTATTTTAACATATATTAAGACTTTTATGCACATAAAAATCCTCAAAAATCACTAATTACATTATATCATCAAATGCAAAAATAGTAACGTGACAACCCACTCATTATTATATATAATAATAGAAGATGATCATATTAATATAAGGAGATAAACGTGAAAATTTCAGTAATCGGATATTCAGCCTCTGGCAAATCAACATTAGCACAAGACATATCACAAACATACGATCTGCCATTGCTTCACCTCGACCAAGTAAATCTCACAGAAAACTGGAAAGAACGTGACCTTGACGAAGCAATTAACATAGTAGAAAGTTTTATGAAACAAGAAGATTGGGTAATAGATGGAAACTACGACAAATTAAAGAAAACAGAAAGACTAGCACTATCTGACATTATAGTCTTTCTCAACTTCAACAGATTCAATTGCCTACTAAGAGCCATCAAACGCTACATCAAATATCGTGGCAAAACCAGAGAAAGCATGGCTGACAATTGCCCCGAAAAACTAGATTTTGAATTCATCAAATGGATACTCATAGATGGACGCAGCAAGGAAAAACAAGAAAACTACGCCAACATGAAAAAACACTACTCACACAAATGGATTCAAATCAATAACCAAGAAGAACTCACAAAATTTAAAAAATACCTTCAACGAAGTAACGCGAGCCTGTAATACGGCTCTTTTTTTGTTAGGATTTTGAAATTCAAATATTTTTGCATACAAAAATACCCGATCATACGATCGGGTATTTTCAGTTCAATAAACTACAGAATTAAAATCTATAATTTATTCTTCATCTTCTTTTTTCTTCCTTGAAACATACAATCCACCCAAAGTAGATAGTGCTGCAGCAGCCATCATCATAGCTTCTGATTCAATACCTGCTTTTGGTAATTTCTTAGCTGGGTTGTCCGCCTTTGATGGATTATCTGACTTAGAAGGTCTTCTATTAGGTGAATCAGCGATTTCTACAACCAAATCACTACCCTTGATAGTTTCCTTAGATCCATCTGGATAAGTGATATTAGCTGATCCATCATTACCAACTTCAACTTTAGTTCCTTGTGAGAATTTATCCTTATTAGCTTTTTCAATAGCTTCTTTAACCTTGTCTTTTTCATCCTTAGTTAAGTTAGAAGGATCTTTTACTTCAGTCTTTTCTGGAATACTTGGTTGAACTTTTTCAGCATCAGATGCTGGTGTTTTTTCACCGTTCAATGCTTCTTCTGCAGCTTTTAATGCATCTTTAGCTTTGTTGACAGCGTCTTGAGTTGCATTTGGATCTGCTAGTACTTTCTTAGCATCTTCTAATGCT
>NZ_JAGYZD010000237.1 GCF_018371055.1 Finegoldia magna
TATTTAGAAAACTATTTGTAATATTCATTTATCTATACCTCCTGATAATATTTTACTATATATACCCAATCCACAATACTATCAATCCACTAAAGTTGTTGATTCTTACTTGAATTTAAATGATTATTATATGCTAAGAGAGAAATCTTTTTTTGCTCTCCTTAAAGCTCAGACTGTGATTTTTTCCTTCATCAGCCCTCCGAAAAATTGAAACTAGTATGGATAAAATCCTATGCTTATGTAAAATTCACTGTAATTATTATTTTTTAGTTTTTTAGACAAGTTATCAAACACTTCAGATTTGTATTTATTTATCCATTCTCTTATGGTATCTTTTTGGATATCATATTTCTTAGCGACACTTAGACAGCTTCCAAGTTTTTCTGATAAATATTCTAGCGCTAATTTTATTTTACATTCTTTTGTGTATTTTGGCATGAAAAACCCCTCCATCCGTATTCCGGATTTTGGGGTTGAGCTAACACTCGGGGAATTTTAACGGTCTTTCTTAATCAATTCACCAGTTTCTAGGTTGTATTTATATTCAATATCCTTGCCGCTTGAATTTTTTACTTCTATTTCCAATTGAGTATATGCCTTGGTTTCATCATACTCTATGGAATATGAATCTAAGTAATAATCCGAACCTGCATCTTTGAGAATATCTACAATTAATCCATCTACCTTTGACACAAGGCCATTGTCAATAGCTTTTTTATTAGCTGTGTGGTCCTTTTCGGAATTGTCTTTGATGATGGAACCGTCTTTTGCGGAGATTTCGATATCGTATTCATTGGACTCATCAAAAGCCTCTATTTCATATTTAGATGTTTGTTTATCTTTGTCAAAACTGATGTCTTCAATGTTTGCTTCCGGATACTTATTCGTAAACACCTTGAGGGCATCATCCAAACTAATATTGTCAGCGACTTTTTGTTCTGTAGACTTTTCATCAGTTGTATCTAAAACTTGTCCATCTTTTGTTGTGTTTGTCTCTGCAGGTGTTTGTGTTGTTTCTGCTTTTTGACAACCTACAAGTGCAAAAGCAAAAACTAGAACTAAAATAAATTTCTTCATTAAATAAATCATCCTTTCTTGTTTTGTGTATAAATGTACACGTTAGATAATAAATTTAATCATAAAATCAGTTTTACTACATTTATTTTGTCAGATTTTGACGCCATAGTCATACAAATATTTTAAGTGAATATGGATATAAATACCAATTAAATAGTACTGCTAGATAAATTAATATCTCGCTATTGCTGTTAATATTTGACTTCATAATTATGATATCCCAAAATAATTGTTTATGTTATAATGTAATTATGTTAAAACTATGTTCATATTTATGAAAGGAGTATTTATTATGTTTAGTTTTTTTATAAATCGTATTTCAAAAGTTTATGAGGCATGCAAAAGTAAAACTTTTCTTGTCTTGTCATTGGGACTGTTTTTCTGTTCAGCCATTATAACTTTAATTGCAATGTTTCTTCCTTATATGGCATATTCCGCTATAGACGGACCGGCAAATTTATTTAAAATCAATTGGTTAAGAGCTGATATAATATTTTTTTCTAATATCTTTATTTTGTATTTCTTATCGTGTTTAAAAATAAAAGGTGTTGTGGCTGCTAGTCTTATTAGCATAATTGTTTTTTTTAACGAAGTAAATGATGCTGTGGATTCTTTTTCTATAATTCTAGACTCTTATGGTTTTGGGATAGGATTTTCTGTCATTAGAACAGCGACCATGTTATCTTTTTTAGCTATAATACTATTTCTGATTTCATATTTTGTTTTAAAACAACGATTTGAAATACACATATCAGAACAACTCCGTTCAACTTCTTTGAAGAGTCTCTTTGGAAGTTTAATGACAAAATTATCAAGTCTAGAAAAAAATTATAAGTACTCTTTCATAGGTGGAATACTTATACTATGTTCTTTATTTCTGCCTATTAAACATACCACGTTTAAGTCTTCAATTGCATACATGTTTATTGGAGAATCTTCAACAGGCTCTTTAGTAATGGCTCTTTTTATAATAGTGCTTCTAAAATCTATTTTAGATAATAAAAAGAATCTTTATTACTTGTTTTCAAGTTTAACCGCTTTTACATTTCTATTTTGGACATTATTTAAAGAGTTATTCGTAAAATCTAAAAATGGCATAGGCTTTATTGTTTATATTGTAGGAATTCTGCTTGTGGCACTTTTTGCTGTTAAAGAGTATCGCCAAGATACATCCGTAAAATAATTTAAATTTTCATATTTTAAAATATAATGCCCCTTAAATCCGGACGCGGAAATAAGGTGACCCCAAAAAGTTGGACTTTATACCAGAGACATTTAGAAATATTTGTCTCTGGTTTTTTTGTCCTCATATTTCCCTTATGGGAAATCGCAGCTAAGCTGCATTCAATTTCCTATATTCAACTGGACTTAAATATCCAAGTTTTTCTTTTATTCTATCTTCATTGTAATATTTTATGAAATCTTCTATTGTTTGTTTTAAGTGTTCGTATGAATAGAA
>NZ_JAGYZD010000238.1 GCF_018371055.1 Finegoldia magna
TGTAAAGCATTACGTATCCATTTGTTTCATTTGGGTTTTTCATTTGTTTCATTATTTGTTCCTTTCTGTTTCGTGCATTATGATGAATGCGATGAGTATGACGACAGGAAGTATGAGTATTGATTTTGTTGAGTAGACAATGGATGTGAGTGTTCCAATTATACAGCCTAGTATGAATATCAGGATTGCAGCATATGTCGTAAATGATGCTTTGAGTAGGTTGTCATCTTTTGTATATGCGTAGTCGATGAGTCTGTCGGTTGCTTTTTTCAAATTTCCTGTGCACATTGTGGTCATTAAATCGACTCCGTTGAATCTTCTGAATGCTTCGATTTGCATTGCGCATACGAATGATATGAGAAGACATGCTAATTTGTTCAAATTTTCTGGGATAAATCCAACTAATGCGAGGATTATTCCTTCGAAAACTATGATTACTTGTCTCCAATGTACAATTTTCATGTATTTGTGTTTTTTTTCAAATATTCTAACCAGAGTTGTTCCCAATATGAATGCGATAATCGGCATGATGTAGCGGACTATTTTGTCCAAATTCCCATAGCAAATATTTATCGACAATAACACGAGGTTTCCTGTTTGTGCAAATGCGAACACTCCTCCACGAGTTACGTAGCTGTAGCTGTCCAAGAATCCTCCGATTAGTGTTAGTATGAACATTATTTGTAAACTTTCAGATTTCTGTGTCATTAAATCACCTGCTTATTTGATTACATTATACCATTTTTTTATTTATAGAAAAAATCAATAAGTGATTTGAACAATATGTGATACAATAAATTTGTAACAAATTAATTCGAGGAGGAGTTATGAAAAAACTATACAAATTATTGCTATTAGTTGCCGTTGTGAGCATGGCTTTTACAGCGTGTGCTAAAAAAGACGACAAACAAACTGATAACACTAAACAAGAACAAAAGACTGAACAAAAATCAGAAGAAAAGAAAGAAGAAAAGAAGGAAGAAGCTTCAAACAAAGAAGTTGACAGAAAAATCTTCGTCGATCCACAATACGTTAAGGATGTAATCGACGGAAAAAGCGATGTAAAAGATTACGTTGTTGTCGAAGCAACTTGGGGAGAAGCTAAGGACAGCCCAGATTATTTGAAGGGTAACGGCCACATCAAAGGTGCCATCCACGTTAACACGGATTCAATCGAAGTTGGTCCAGTATGGAATTTGAGATCTCCTGAAGAAATCGAAAAAGCATTACTTGCACAAGGAATCACTAAGGACAAGACAGTTATAGTTTACGGTCCAGACACAGGCGCAACAAGAGTTGCCTTCACTTATATGTATGCAGGTGTTGAACACGTTAAGATTTTGAACGGTGGAATCAAAGCTTGGAAAGACAAAGGATTTGAAACAGAAACTACTGAAAACAAAGCAGTTGCAGCAACTGATTTTGGAACAAAAGTACCAGCTCATCCAGAATATTTGATTTCTTTGGATCAAGCAAAAGACAAACTTGCTAACGACAAGAATTTCCAATTAATTTCAATCAGAAGTGAAAAAGAATGGAAGGGAATTGAATCAGGATATTCTTACATTCCAAAAGCTGGTGAACCAAAAGGCGCATTGTGGGGTAAATCAGGAAAAGACAACTCTGATATGTCTTACTACACAAACCCAGATGGAACTTACAAATCATTCGATGAAGTTAAGAAAATGTGGGAAGAACAAGGAATATCTACAGACAAAGAAATGTCATTCTACTGTGGAACAGGTTGGAGAGCAACATTACCTTGGTTTATAGCATTTGAAAACGGATTAAATCCAACAATCTTCGATGGTGGCTGGAACGAATGGCAAATGCACAAGGAACTTCCAGTACAAGTTGGAGATCCAAAAGACAAGGACGTAGAATTCACAACAGTTGACAAATTGCCAAACGACAAAGCAACAAAATAATGAAAATATTTAGAAGAATTTTATCTGTAATCCAAATCGTAGCACTGTTTGCGATATTTATCGTGCATTATTTCACCAAACACAAAATGGGAATGCAACGACACGTAATGTACAAGAACATGATGTTCGAACAACAAGTAGACATGAATATTGTAATTCCAGTTATAATAGCCGTGCTTATACTGATGTTTGTGTATTTGACTTACAGAATCATTAAAAATAAAGTATCCAAGCTAGAATACGTGCTGTTCGTGAATCTTTCAGTATTTGCAATATTAATGGCAACATTCGCCAAAAATGTTTTCGAATTAGATTACAACGTAGCCATCATTCTTTCAGCAGTGGTTGCGTTACTACAATTTATAAAAACAACAAGCTCATCTTATTAGGTGAGCTTGTTTTTGTGGGCAATTATTTCCAAGTATTTAAACATTTTTGATACTTGATATAATCAGCAAACGGCTTTCTTGCAAGGTAGTTGTGATTGTCTATCATATTTTTTTCTTTTTCTAATTTTTTATCATAAGCAAAACAAAACATCTTGTTGTAGTTATTTTTTCTAGGATTCAAATAAACATTTGAGTACAAGAAATA
>NZ_JAGYZD010000239.1 GCF_018371055.1 Finegoldia magna
AAATGCGTACTTTTCATACTTTTTGATACTTTAATTATAGCAAATCATATCTTTTATTACAAATTTATTGAAAATTTTGATAAATGGTTTTGTGTTTGCTATAACTTATCCCCAAAATGAGTTTAATATTTTAAATTTAAAATGAATTGTGGATAAAAGTTATCCACAAATTTTTGCGGTTGGTGGAAGTTTTGAAAAATTTTATCTGATTTATGATTTTTTATTTTTGAAAAAATTTTTATAAGTTTTGCCAATTAATTAGTATTTGTCAACAAAAAAGCTTGACAATTGGTATTGTCATAAGTATAATTGGAGTAGTGTTTTTATAGGCAAAAGTCCTTATATTTTATACTAGGAGGTGCGATTGATGAAAAGAACTTATCAACCAAATAACAGAAAAAGAAAAAAAGACCACGGATTTAGAAATAGAATGGCTACTAGAGGTGGAAGAGCTGTTTTAAAGGCTAGAAGAAGAAAAGGTAGAAAAGTATTATCAGCTTAGGTCACATTCATTGTGGCCTTTAATTTATTATGGATAAAAGTGTAAGGTTAAGAGATAACAGGGAATACAATGTTGTCTACAAGAGGGGAAAGACTTATTATAATAGAAACTTCTCTTTGGTAGTGTACAATTCAAAAAAAGGAACTCGAATCGGATTCTCTGTTACTAAAAAATACGGCAATGCCGTTGAAAGAAACAGAATCAAGAGGAAACTTAGAGAGATTGTAAGGCTTAATTTCTCTGAGTTTGACAAGGGCTTGGATATGGTTATTATCCCGAAGAAAAACACTGAAGACTTAACTTACAAACAGCTAGAATCTGCATTATTGCACGTTTGTAGAAAGGCATCGAATAAAAAATGTCGAAAGTGATGATATTTTTAATCAAATTTTACCAAAAAGCTATATCGCCGTATTTGGGACATGGGAAGTGCAAATACTATCCAACTTGTTCACAATATGCGTTGGAGGCTTTTAGAAAAAAGCCGTTTTTTAAGGCGTTAGGGCTTACTATTTGGCGAATTTTAAGATGTAATCCATTTTCAAAAGGCGGATATGACCCACTAAAATAAAAAGGAGTTGTAGAATTGCAAATAATTGCAAATGTATTTGGAACTATTCTTAGGTTCATATATGAAAACATCTCACATGTGATGGCTGAACCTAAAAGTATATCGTATTTTGCGATATCAATTCTTTTATTAACACTTATTTATAAGCTTATAACTCTTCCGGTAACTATTCATACGCAAAAAACTCAAGAACAAAATGCTTTGATGCAACCGGAAATGAAGGAAATTCAAAGAAAGTACAAGAACGACCCACAAACTCAACAATTAAAGATGCAAGAATTATACAAGAAGTACAATTTTAATCCTTTGAGTGGTTGTTTGCCAATTATCTTACAAATGGTTTTGGTTTTGGCATTATTTAGAGTAATGAGAGAACCAGGAAAGTACATGTTTGATAATGTGTCTAAGATTAATGAGATCGCTCGTAATTTCTTCTGGATACCTGATTTGACTAAACCAGATCCAGTATTGTTTGGATTGCCTTTAATAAATGCTTTCACTCAATTTTTAGTAGCAAAGATCAGTATGCCTACTAATAACAAGGATAAGAAATCAAATGAACCTGATCAAATGGAAATGATGAACAAATCAATGATTTATTTCATGCCTATATTTATGTTCTTCATTTCAAGCAAATACGCTTCAGGTTTGATTCTTTATTGGGGATTTTCTAACGTTTTAGAAGTTATAATAAGGTTAATAATTAAGAATAAAGACAAAAAAGATGTTGCGGAGGAAGTTAGATGAGAAGCACAGTAGTTAGTGCGAAGACTGTTGAAGAATGTGTCAATAAAGCTTTGGATAAGCTTCAAGCTAATCGAAACGAAGTTAACATCGAAGTTATAAATGAAGCTAAACAAGGTTTTTTGGGCTTGTTTGGAGCAAAGGACGCTGTCGTTAGAGTGTCATTAAAAGACGATGTTAAAGAAAAGGGTACGGACGATTTTGTGAAGAATATCCTAAACTCTGACTCTGACTCAGTTGAAACAGAAAAAAAAGAAGATACTAAAGTTATAAAAGACAAGAAAATTGTAGAAGAAGTTGAAGAAACTAAATCTACAGAAGATGATAAGGAAGAAATCGTAGAAAAATCAGTAAAACCAGCAAAACCAGTAGAAGCTGAAGAAGTTAAAGAAACTGAAGAAGCTGTAAAATCTGAAGAAACTGAAGAAGAACAAGATACTGAACCTGATGTTACTATTGATAGAAACGACGAACTTTTCATCACAAGCAAGAATTTCTTGAAACAAATGATTGAAGATATGGGAATTGATTGCGATATTGAATCTAGAACTGAAGGAAATATGATTAAGTTCAATATTATGTGTTCAGAAGAATCTGATATCGGAATTATCATAGGAAAAAGGGGAGAAACATTAGATTCTCTTCAATATATCGTAAACTTGGTTACTAA
>NZ_JAGYZD010000014.1 GCF_018371055.1 Finegoldia magna
ATAGAGAAAGGTTTGAGTTCCATTCAAGTTATGCAACTATATGGAAAGTTAAAAAAATTAGGGATAAGAATTTCATTTGCAGAACTTATGGACGATCCAAGCTTGTTTAAATGGTTAGAACTTATAGATAATTCTAAAGTAAAAAATGATAAAAATATGAAGTCATCAATTATCAAAAGTAATGATAATAAGTTTGAGTTAACAGATATCCAATATTCTTATTTAATAGGCAGAGAAGATGACCAAGTTTTAGGTGGAGTCGGATGTCACGCTTATCTTGAAATAGATGGAGAAAATATTAAGGAGGATAGATTAAAAAAAGCTTGGAATAAACTTCAATATAGGCATCCTATGCTTAGGGCTAAATTTACGAAAGATGGTTATCAAGAGATAATGGGGAAGCCATATGATGAAGAGATAGAAATTTTTGATTTATCTACTTTAGATGAGGAAACATCAAGTTTAAGATTGATAGAAATTAGAACACAATTATCTCATAGGAAATTAAATGTGAATGAAGGTCAAGTTGCTGGGTTGTCCCTAGCGAAGCTTTTGAATAATAAATTTAGGATATTTTTTGATATAGATTTACTTGTTTCTGATGTAATGAGTATGAGCATTATCATCAAAGAGTTGGCTGAACTTTATTCAGATGTAAGCCTTGATTGCTTGGACTCCTATACATTTAAAGAGTATATGCAGGACTTAGATAATAATTCAAATTATGAAGATGATAAACTTTTTTGGAAACAAAAAATTAATTCATTTGAGATAGAAAGACCAAATTTACCATTAAAAAAACAACCAGAGCAAATCAAAGAAACAAAATTTACAAGAAGAATAAGAATTATTGAAAAAGAACAATGGAATACTATAAAAAGCATAGCGGCGTCTTACAAAAGTACGCCATCCATGGTGCTTCTGACTGCTTATGCACTTATTCTTGAAAGATGGTGCAATCAAAAGAAATTTTTTATAAATATACCATTATTTAATAGGGATTTATCTAATGAGAATTTAAAAAATATGGTAGGTGATTTTACAAATATTTTATTAGTGGAATATGAGTCAGTAGATGATTCAAGTTTTTTGGATACTTTAAAAAGAACAAATAAGACATTTTTAGAAAATGTATCTCATAGTGCATATAGTGGAGTACAAGTTCAAAGAGATATATCAAGGAAACAAGGAACAAGTGTGAATGTAGCACCTGTTGTTTTTGCATGTAATATAGATTATCCGTTGGAAACAGAATTGTCAAGAAAGGAGTTTGGAAAGTTGTCGTATATGATTTCGCAAACTCCAGGAGTTTGGATAGATTTTCAAACGTATGTTGTAGATGGAGATTTAATTCTTTGCTGGGATACTGTAGATGAACTTTTCCCAATTGAGTTACTAGATGATATGATTAATTCTTTATATACATTACTTATTTCCTTGACACTGACGATAAATTGGGGGAAAAGAGTAGATGTTTTGCCTAAGAGCCAAAAGATTATTAGAAAGCAAGAAGTTGAAGAAATCTTACCACTTAAATATCCTGATGAAACCTTATATGATGGATTTATTAGAAATGTAAAATTAAATCCTGATAAGGTGGCTATTATAGATTCTGAAACCAAAGAGCAAATTACATATCGTAAACTTTATGATATTTCTTTAAGACTTGCAGATTATTTATATAATGATGGCGTCAAAAAAGGAGAATATGTAGGAATTACACTCCCAAGGGGTAGCAAACAGCTTTATGCAATTTTCGGAATTTTATTTATAGGGGCGGCATATGTATCAATAGGCATTTCTCAACCAAGTGACAGAAGGAACAAAATATATGAACAAATTGGTATAAATCACATAATAAGTGACGAGGAAACAATAGTTAAATGTTCTTTGAATAATGAAGAAGTTAAGCTCATCGATTTAGATAAAGGAATGAATAGTTATAAGAGATTAGAAAGTCCGGTTCAAGTTAGCCCATATGACAGTGCATATATTATTATGACATCAGGGACAACAGGAATTCCAAAGGGGGTTGAAATTATGCATACAAGTGCCATTAATACATGTATTGATTTAAATGAAAAATATGACGTTAATTCTGCAGATACAATATTAATGGTATCTGCGATAGACTTTGACTTGTCGGTTTATGATATTTTTGGAGTTCTTCGTGCAGGGGGCACAATAGTTACAACAAGTGAAGATAATTATAGGAATCCTGATGAGTGGTTAAAGTTAATAGATGAATATAAAGTGACAATATGGAATTCTGTACCGATTTTATTTGATATGATTGTAACTATGGCTGAAGGGAAAAATAGACAATTGCCATTTAGAACAGTTATGCTTTCGGGCGATTGGATTGCAATAAATTTACCAGAACGATTCTATAATATTAGCGACAAAATGAATTCTGTTGTTGTGGCTATGGGCGGAGCTACAGAAGCATCAATTTGGTCAAACTATATGAATGTACCAAGAAAAATATCAGACGGCTGGGTTTCTATTCCATATGGAAAGCCTTTAAAGAACCAAGTATATAGAGTTGCTGATAGTTTTGGTAGAGTTTGTCCGAACTATGTTAAGGGAGAATTACTTATAGGTGGAGTTGGCGTAGCTAAAGGCTACTATGGAGATGAAGAATTAACTGAGAAAAAATTCTTTGTAGAAGAAGGCCTTAGATGGTATAGAACTGGAGATAGTGGAACAACATGGAATGATGGAACTATTGAATTTCTTGGAAGAATAGATAAGCAAGTTAAAATCAAGGGTTATAGAATTGAACTGGGTGAGATTGAAGAAGCAGTTAGAAGAAAATTGAATTTTAAAAATGTAAAAGTCGTTACTAACTATAGGAGAAATAGCTTATATGCATTTGTTTTAGGGAATAATGTTGAATTGAATTGCAAAGAATTATTTATAGACGTACTTCCTCCGTATATGATCCCAGATAAATTAATTTTTATAAAAGAATTTCCAGTAAACAAAAATGGAAAGGTGAATGTTAAAAAGTTAATAGAAATTGCGGAAAATGCAACAGAGGATATATATAAGAATAGAAGCTATAATAATTCTAGAGAAGAACTTTCAAGAGAAATAGTTGATATTTTTAAAGAAGTTACTAAAAATCCTTATTATGAAGTAAATTCAAATTTTTTTGAAAATGGAGGAGATTCGTTAGTTGCACTTAATATATTATTGAAACTGAATAATAAATATAATATTGAATTAAATATGAAAGATATATTCACTAGTGATTCTATTTTTCAGTTGTGCGATATAATACAGAGCGAAATAAAGCCACATAAAGAATGTGAATCTGAGAGTTTTGGGTTAAATGAAGAAAAAGTATTTCTAACAGAATTGCAACATTCATATTGGTTAAATAGAGTAGGGTATGGAAATTTGGAAAGGCAGAATTCTAACTTTTATATTGAATTAGAATGCAAAAATTTAGATGTCATAAAAATAAAAAGTTCATTCAACAAAATTATTAATAAATATAATATATTTAAGAATACCATAAGTGATAATGGAAGATACTTTGAAAGTATACCTAAACCAGATATTGAAATCAAATATAATGAATTAAGTAATGAATCTGCGAAAAGTAAAAAAGAACTTTTAGAAAATATAAGAAATAGGATCATGTATTTCATTGATGAGAAAAATTTATTTGATCCTATTAAGATTGAAGTAACAAAAATGGATGATAGTAAGACAATTATGCATATTTGTTTTGATAATATATATTTTGATGCTCCAAGTATTATGCATATTCTTAACGAGTTGAATTTATTGTATAAAAATTCGGATGCGGAAGGGTTTACTTTAATTAGAGGTAGTATGCCTAAAATAAATGATGATAAGTTGGAGTTAGATAAACGATATTGGAAAAATAAAATTAATGATATATTTCCAGCACCTAATTTGATAAAAGATTCTATAAAGCAAGAAAGAAGTTCAGGGTATTTTAAAAGGATTTCAACAATATTAACGGAAGATCAGGTTGAAAAATTATCATATATTTCAAGCAAATATAAAATAACGACTTCAAACATTATTCTCTCATTATTTTCAGAAGTAATACATTATTGGAGTAATTCTACAGATTATACAATAAATGTAATTGTAATAAATAATCAAAAAAATGTATATGATTATTTTGGAGAAATTGCAGATTACACGTCAAACCTTCTTCACACTATAAATTACAATTCTAATGAATCTTTATATCAAAGAATGAATAGAATACAAGATAATTTATTAAAGGATATTCAGCATATGTCTTTTGAAGGTACTCGAGTTCTTAGAGAATTAAGAAGACAAAACAAGAGTATGTATGAAAATATGCCGATAGTATATACTAATACTGTTGGATATGATATTGATATAAATATGAGCAATATAGGTAAAATAAAAGAAGTTTTAACTCAGACACCAGGAGTATATCTTGATTTACAGGTTAGTGTAGTAGAGGGAAAGTATGTAATTAATTGGGATTACTTAACTGATATGTTTGAGGAAAATGAAATAAAAGAAAAGTTTGGGATTTTTAAAAAAGTGTTATTTGATGTGTTAGAAGATGAATCATTTTTTGAATGTTGTAATATTATACAAAATGAAAATTTTTATGAGGAAGGGATTATTTAGATGGAAAATATAAAAGAATTAATTAATGATTTAAATTCAAAGGGAATATTAATTTGGGAAAATGATGGGAAGATAGCCTATAAATCACCTGTAGGAGTAATGAATGAAAAAATTAAAAATATTATACGCACTCATAAGGATGAACTAATAAAATATCTTAGAGAAGAAAGTAGAATAAAAAGAATAAAGATTATAGGCAATGATGCTTTAGTAGAGATTGAACCTTCATTTAATGAAGAAAGTAATTATATTGATATCAAAGAAAATGCTATAGATGAAGTTAAAATTTTTGAGAGGGAAGCTACAAAATTAATAAATGATAATAATTTATCTAAATGGGTGAATAGTGCTAATGACGTAGCGTTGCGTGATATATTTAAGACTTTTTATTGCGAAGGCGTGTTTAAAGAAAATAAATATTACAGTTTAAAAGAAATAATAAATATACTTGAAATTGATGTTAGCTATGAATGTTTTATTGAAAAGTGGCTAAGAGTTCTTGTGGAAAATAATATTGTAATGCAAGGCAACGAGGGTTATAAAATTTTGGATTATTCTTACGTAGATAAGATAGCTGAGGATTATTGGAAAAATTTTGAGAATATAGAAGAGAAGATAAATTATGGTCATGATTTTTTTAATTACATGAATAAATGTTCGGATTTTCTTCTTGATATCTTACAGAAGAAAGTTAATACAGTGGATATTCTATTTCCAGAAGGCTCAGACAATAGTGCAGTAGGTGTATATAGTAATAATAAAGGAAGTAGGCTTTTTAATAAATTGGTGGCTAATATAGTCTATTCTTATATACAAGCGTCTGAGAAAGAACAGGCTGTCAAAATTCTAGAAATAGGAGCGGGAATAGGTGGCACAACAAGATTTATAGTTGATAAAATAAAAAATGAAAATTTTGAATATTTTTACACAGATATATCTTTTTATTTTCTCAATAAAGCTAAAGAAAAATATGGCACTCAAAATATGAAGTATAAAATTTTTGATATAAATGATAGTGTTTATAGACAAGGATTTAGCAACGAAAAGTTTGATATTATATTATGTGCTAATATGTTACATAATTCAAAAAATGGGTTTGAGGCTTTGAAGAATATAAATTATCTCATTAAAGATAAAGGGATTTTTATAATTATAGATGAAACAACTGAACCTGAATTTTTGCTTACATCAATAGAGTTGAACGATGCATTATCAAATTTTTATGATGATAGAGCTAAAGATAATGGTGTATTTTTCACATATAAACAATGGATGAAGATGTTTGAAGTTTGTAAAGCAAATATATGGATTGATTTTCCTCAAAAAAATAGTGATCTATCGTTTACGGGTCAAAGATTATTTGTTGGAAATTTTAATGATAGTTATAGCATAAATGAAAAAATAGTTAGAGATTCCATTGATGATTGTCTAAAAAAAGTTGTAGTTGTAGATGATATTGACAAAGAAACATCTATAAAAGTAGGTACTGAGGAAAAGAATGAAGAAGTAGACAAGAAGATATTAGTCGAAATGATTGAAATATGGGAAGAAATATTACAATCGGAGGACATTAAGTCTACGGATAATTTTTTTGAAGTTGGCGGTGATTCCTTAGTGATTACACAATTGATAACGAAGCTTTGGAATAAATACCCTAAAACTAAGATGTTAAAGTGGAAAGAGTTTACAGATATTATATTTAGATATCCTGTTTTAAAAGATTTAGCTTTATTTCTGGAGGACTTTAATAACAACAATATTAAGAATGAGATTAACGAAAATTATAATATAACTGAATTGGTAAGCTGTGATGATCCTAATAAAGTTTATATATTTTTTCATGATGGTACAGGAGAGTTAAATATATATAATAATTTCGTAAATGTTTTGAATGAAAAGAAGAAAAATGTAGCGATATATGGGTTTAGAATAGAGAACATAAAAGAATTTAATATAGAGTCACTTTATGAAGATTTAGCAATTAAATATTCTAGTATTATAATTTCACAATTCAAAGAGCAAGAAATTGTGTTGGTAGGTCATTGCGTTGGAGGTTTATTGGCTTTAGAAACAGGACGTATACTTCTTGATAAAGATATAAATTTATCTGAAGTAGTTTTGATTAGTTCATATTTGAATGAAGGTAGTATATTGTATGGAAATAATATTTTAAAAAAATATTTAGAATCGAATTTTTTGATGGGCATAGTATTTGGAGAGGTAATTGGGAATAAACAAAGCACTAACCCAATTTCGTTATCAGAAATAGAAAATGTAATGGAATATATAGAAAATAACAGGATTAATAGTTTCGAAAGAGGTGTAAAAGAAACTAAGTATACCAATAAAGAGTTATATACCAAGTTAAAAGATTACGAAGAAGGTAAATTAATACCTACTCAGTATGTTAATACATTTGATATTTTTAAAAAATTCTTTTTGGCTGCATCAGAGTATAGACCTTCATCATATAAAGGAGTATTAAAATTTGTACATGGTAATTTTAATACAAATAATTTTTTCATGGAAGGGGCAAGTCTATTTAGTGATAATGAAAACTTATGGAAGAAAGTAGTAGATAGAAATATAATTTATTACTCAGTAAATGGAGATCATTTTAGCGTTATCAATAAAGAAAATTCTATTAAGATTATTGAAGATCTATTATAGTAAGTAAGGTGAAACCTGTTATGGACTATAGAATTGGAATATTAGGATCAAATGGTAAAGTTGGAGTTAAATTATGCAATTATTTAGAAAAAAAAGGCATAAACTTTGTAAAGGCAAGTAGATCTGATAAAAAAAATTTAGATGGGCAGTTTATATTTGATATTTATAATAAACATGACTTTGAGACTTTTTTAAAAAATGTCGATATAGTTGTAAATTGCATAGGTCCCACTTTTTATTATGGACAATTTATTGCTGAAAAAGTTATTAAGCATAATAAAATTTATATAGATGTATTTGGTGATGAATTTATTCTTAGAAATATACAAAGTGATATAAATTCATTGATTGTTATTTCTGCTGGGGATTGCCCAGGGTTCAGCGGTATTATTTCTTGTTGGATAAAAAAGAGATATTTTAGTAAGATTTCGAAAATAGATATGTCCTATTTTAGTGGGGGCGAAATAACAGCTTCTGGATTATTAGATATATTAATGAGTGTTAATATGGGGTATGGGCAAATATCCCATTATTATAAATCGAAGCGATATAAAAGAGAAAAGAATTACATTACAAAAAAATATATAGAATATTTGGATAGAAGTTTTTATTGCAATGGATTTATAAGCAATGAAATGGTAGATGTTTCAAATTTTTTAAATATAGATGAAATGCATTTTAATAATTTGTACTCTAGCGAAGAGGAGTATTTATTATTAAAAGACATCTACTATAAACTTCCAGTGAAAGACAATTGTTGGGAAAATGTAAAAGGTATTTTAACTAATGAGTTTAGCTATATAAATAATTCTAACTTTGATGGGAGTTTATATAAGATAGAGGTAGAGGGTGAAAAAAATGGAAAAAATAAAGCGTTGACATTAGAAATAATATTAGAAAATAGTTATACTATTTCTGCGTATATTCTATATAAGATTATACAAGAAATCTTGTATAGCTCAAAATTAAATATTGGGATATTGAGACCATTTGAATTAATTGATTCTGAAGTGATATTTTCGGAAATGACCAAGTTGAGATTAATAAATGATATTTTGGAAGTTGAAAATACTGAATATGATGAGGGGTGCTTATAATAAATGAATTTAGAAATTCAAATGTTGCAATATGTAGATTACGATATAATGATGGATTTAGAGTATGGAATGTTTCTTTTTAGTTTCAAAGACATTACAATAATCAAAAATTGGAGAAAGATATGAGTGGGGAGTATGAAGTATTAGGAGGTATATATATAGTTTACAATAATATTTGTGAAAGAAATTATAGGCATAATATTCATTTTGATGAAGCTTCACATATATATGAAATAAATCATTGTCAAAAAGGCAGGTTTGAATGTGAGTTGAAAGATGGAACTATAACATATATGTCTCCAGGAGATTTTTCGATTAACGTGTTAAATAATTCGCCAATGGAATCATTATTTCCTATAGGGTTTTATAGTGGGATAACAATTTATATTGATGTTTCGAAATTTGATGAAGAAGCGATCGTTTTACAACAGATATTTGAGATCAATTATGAAAAAATACTTAGTCATATATGTGAAGGAGAAAGATTATTTATAAAAAGATCTTCTGACGAAGTACATCATATTTTTTGTGAAATTTATAATGCATCTCCAAATAATAATATTAAAACTTATTTAAAAATAAAGATACAGGAATTATTTCACTATCTAAATAAAGTGAGAGATTTTAAGACTAATAGTGATAGAAAATATTATATGAAGAGCAATATAAATGTAATTAAAAACATAAATAAATTTATTAATAATAATTATTTTAAGCATTACACATATAAAAGCTTGTCAGACTTATTTGACATAAAAATGACTACAATGAAACAATGTTATAAATTTGTATACAATGAAACAATAAACGAAACAATAAGAAATCGAAGATTAAAAGAGGCAGCAAACTTATTACGGGATACAAATAAGAGTATTACTGAGATAGCAGTAGCTGTAGGGTATTCAGATTATTCAAGTTTTTCTAAAGCATTTAAAAAAGAATACGGCATTTTTCCTACTGGATATAAATCGTGTCTTTTAGGACACAATGCGTCTAAAAAAACAAGACTTATTAATGATATATGATATCATTAAACATGTTAAAGATTAGGAGGGATTTATGAAAAATTCAAAGAAATTATCAGTAAAAGATTTAGCTACGATAGGTATTTTTTCAGCAATAATGATTGTTGTTTTTATAGTTTTTTCTATGCTTACAGGAGCGTCATTATTTTTTAATATGATTTTTAATGCAGTATTTGCGGCATTGATTTTAGGACCATTTTTTGTTTATATGTCTATGAAGGTAGGCAAACCAGGAGTAGCTTTAATTTATAATGTATTACAAGCTATTTTGGCGGCTATGTTTATGGGACCTTTTATGATTCCTTGGTTTGTATGTGGGGGCATTATTGCAGAACTTTCTATGATAGGGAAAAATAGTTATAGAAGTCTTAAGAGGATTACTGTTGCATGGATTATTACATCGCTTACGAGAGCTGCACATGGCATGAGTGAGATTTGGTTTTTTAAGAATGCTTTTATTAATTCAGGAGTATCTTTAGAACAGGTTCAAATTCAAACCAAGTATTATACGGATATAAAGTGGGTTATTATTTCTTTGTCATTAACTGCAGTAGCGGCTATTGTTGGATGCTATTTAGGAAATAAGATGACTCAAAAACATTTTAGAAAGACAGGGATAATTAAATGATTAATTTGGACTTTCGTTCCAAATTTGCAGTATTCTTAAGTACAGTATATTTGGTAGCGGTGCTGTCCAAAGATGCTGTATTTTTTTTGTTAATTGCTATTTTATTAATATATTTATTTTTAACAGGATATGGCATGTTTACAATTAAAGTTATGTATGCAATTGGATTAATTGTAATATTAAGAGTTATTTCTAATGGACAGGGGTTTGGAATTTTTCTTCCTGAAATGTTTTTATTTATTATGCTTAGGACTTTAGTAATATTGCTCTCTGGTATACCAATTATAAAAACTCCACCAGGAGAATTGATGGCAGTAATGAGAAAACTTAAAATTCATAAAAATGTGGCACTTCCATTAATTTTTATGATGAGATTTATACCAATTGTAAAGGCGGAGTTTAAAGAAATTATAGACTCTTTAAAGCTTAGAGGCCTTATTTCTTTTAAGAAACCTATGCTTACAATGGAATACATTTTTGTTCCTATGATGTTTTCAGCGTCTAAGATTGCTGAAGAATTAGCGGCTGCTTCTGAAGTAAGAGGAATATCTGCTGAAGGTAAGCATACATCACGAATAGAAATAAAATTTAGAATTCGAGATTTTTTTGTGGTTGTATGTACAGTTCTGGCTACAATTCTATTAATTTATTTGGAGAAGGTGGCATTTTTATGATTGATTTAAAGAATGTTAATTTTTCTTACTCAGAAGGAACAAAACCTATATTAAAAAATATCAATTTAGATATTAAAAGAGGAGAAGTTATTGCACTTATTGGGTCTAGTGGTTGTGGAAAGACAACTTTAACAAGAATATTTAATGGATTAGCATATAAGTTTTATAATGGAATTATTAATGGCGAAATTTATATTGACGGAATGAACCCTTGTGATAGAGAACTTTATGAAATTGGAAGAAAGGTAGGTTCAATATTTCAAAATCCTAAGAGTCAATTTTTTGCAGAAATAGTAGAAGACGAGATTTCATTTGGGCTAGAAAATTATGGTATTGGAAGAAAAGAAATGCTAAAAAGAATAGAACTATCTTTAAATTCAATTAGAGGTCAAGATTTAAAATATAAAAATTTATTTTGTCTATCAAGTGGTGAAAGGCAGAAGGTTGCCATTGCATCAATTAATGCACTTGATCCACCTATTTATGTTTTCGATGAGCCGTCATCCAATTTGGATATGAAAAGTGTTGAAGCTTTAAAAAAATTAATTATTTCATTAAAGAATTCGGGTAAAACAATCATTATTTCTGAGCATAGAATGTATTATCTTAAAGGGATTGTTGATAAATATTATTACATTGATAATGGAGAAGTAGTTTGTAGTTATACAGAGAAAGAGTTACTGGATATGACTGAAATGAACTATAAGGAACTTGGATTAAGGACGTTTTTGTTAGAGTTAATATCTCCTAAATTAGTTAATTGTAAATCTATCAACAAACTTGATATAGATAAATTAAGCTTTTCTTATGGTAAATATAATATTTTTAGTAATTTATCATATTCATTCAATGATGGAAAAGTATATGGCATTATAGGAGAAAATGGTGTTGGAAAAAGCACTCTTTCTAAGGTACTAAGCGGAATTT
Source organism: Finegoldia magna (assembly GCF_018371055.1). Taxonomy (GTDB): domain Bacteria; phylum Bacillota; class Clostridia; order Tissierellales; family Peptoniphilaceae; genus Finegoldia; species Finegoldia magna_I. The sequence continues at coordinate 11,675 of NZ_JAGYZD010000014.1, forward strand.
TAAAAGAAAAGTCAGGAACGGTTCATTATAATGGGACTTTATTAAAGAAAAACAAAAGAAGAGAATATGTATATTATCTCTCTAATAATCCTGATAATAATTTATTTGAAGTAACCCCAGAGGATGAGTTAAGACTTAGTGATAAAAACGCAAATATAGAAGAAATATTAAAAAGGTTTCATTTGGAAAAGACAAAAGGAATTCATCCGCAAATTTTGTCAGGCGGACAAAAGCAAAGATTAACAATTGCAACAGCTCAATTGTTAGATCGTAAAGTTTATATTTTTGATGAGCCAACAAGTGGGCTAGATGGTGAGAATATGCATTTGATTTCAGGTGAAATAAGAGAACTCCAAAAAAAAGGAAAAATTATAATTATTATTTCACATGATTATGAATTTTTGATGGAATGTTGTGATTTAGTTTTAGACTTAAGTAAACAATCTTTTAGAGAATTAGTTCCTTATGAAGACAAAGAAAAGATTTTAAAAAAATTAAAAGGAGATGAAAATAGATTATGTTAAGTAAAGGTCTTTTGAAATATGCGGGGAAATACAGATGTTTAACAATAATAGCTTGTTTGTTGTCTGTGATTAGTTCAATTATGTCTATCATCCCGCTAGTGTGTATTTTTCAAATTATAAAGACTTATATAGAAGGAATGAGCGATTTAACAATAATGACTTATGCTAGAATTGCAATAATATCATCAATAGTTAGTATTGCAATTTATTTTTTAGGGCTTTCATTAGCACATATTTCTGCTTTCAGAGTTGCTAAAAATTTGAAAATAAATGCTATGAACAGGCTTATTGATATGCCATTGGGTTTTTTTGAACTTAGATCCACTGGAGAGCTAAGAAAAACTATTGATGAGAATACAATTTTAACCGAAGACTTTTTAGCACATAAATTGCCAGATTTTTCGGCAACTGTTGTTATGCCATTTGCTATCATTATTAGTTTTTTTTATTTTGATTGGAGAATGGGGATAGCTTGTTTTATTCCATTAATAATATCAATGGTTTGTATATATATGATGATGGGCGGTTCAAATAAAACGATGATGGGCAAAATTATGACAATGCAAGAGCAGATGAATAAAGAAGCAGTTGAGTATGTTAGGGGAATACCAATAATAAAAGTGTTTCAACAGACTGTGTTCAGCTTTAGAAAATTCCATGAAACAATAATAGAATATAGAGATTTAGTTTTGGGTTATGCAGAAAAATGTCGCATTCCTAAAACTCTGTTTTCAATATCATTAAATAGTTTTTTTATTATTTTAATTATGCTGGCGACGTTTTTGTTTAATCAAACAGGAAATAAAAGCGAAGTATTTTTGAATTTGATATTTTTTATATTACTTAGTCCATTGATTTCTACAACATTAATGAGACTAATGTTAACAGGAGAAAATCTTATTCAAGCAAAGGAAGCGTTGAAACGTATAGAAAATATTACAAATTATGAATTTAATGAGATGAATTTTGAAAAGTTTCCAGATAAAAGGAGTATTAAATTTAATAATGTATGTTTTTCTTATCCAGAGAATGAATCTTTAGTGTTAGATGATGTGACCTTTACTATAGATGAAAATTCTAAAGTTGCTATAGTGGGATTATCAGGATCAGGTAAAAGTACTATTTTATCATTAATTGGGAAATTTTTTAATCCTAATTCGGGGGAGATATTAATAGGAGATAAGAATATTGAAAAAATAAGTACCAGAGATTTAATGGAAAATATTTCTTTTGTTTTTCAAGAAACTAAATTATTTCCAATTAGTTTGCTAGATAATATAAAAATTGGTAGAAAAGATGCTACAAAAAAGGAAGTTGAAGACGCTATAAATATTGCTCAATGTAAGGGTATTATTAATAAGTTACCAGACGGATTGAACAGTGTATATGGGACAAAAGGTGTTTATTTGTCTGGAGGAGAAAGACAGAGGATAGCACTTGCAAGGGCATTTATAAAAAATTCTCCAATAATAGTTCTTGATGAAGCGACATCTGGTTGTGACTCTGAAAATGAGTTTTATATTAACAAAGCTATAACGGAAATTTCAAAAAACAAGACGGTTATATTAGTTGCTCATAGGCTTAATTCAGTCACAAATGCAGACAAAATCATTGTTATGGATTCTGGAAAGATTATGGAAGAAGGTAATCACAAGGAGCTGATTCATAGAGATGGGTTGTATGCAAGTATGTGGCAACAATATACAGATTCAGAAGATTGGAGGATATAGGATGCTTGAGTTGGTGAAGAATAAGTATAATTTATCAGAAAAGGAATATAAACTTGTTAGACAAGGAATTTTTTTTAATGCGTTAACTAATATTTCAAAAATGCTTCCAGTCGGAATATGCACCTATGTTTTATCACAGATGTTCATGCACATTGGTTCAGAAAAAACTGATATGGCTTTGCCTATTACAAAATATTTATTTTTATCATTATGCGTTATTGCAATAATGACGGTACTGACATATATAGAGTATACTAAAACATTTATAGATATCTATAAGGAAAGTGCAAATCGAAGAATTGAAATAGCTGAGTTTTTAAGAAAACTTCCATTATCATTTTTCGCAAAAAGAGATCTTGCAGATTTAACAACAATTATTATGACAGATACATCTGGTATTGAGCATGCACTTGCTCATGTTATTCCTCAATGTTATGGCACTTTAATTTCAACAATTATTATTTTTGTGGCTATGTCATTTTTGAATTTTAAGTTGACACTGGCATTATTTTGGGTTATTCCCATTGCATTTTTTGTTGTCTTTATTTCTAGAAAAATGCAAATAAAATACAGTCAGGCGTTTAAAAAAGAAAAATTAGGGGCGTCAGATCAAATTCAAATGACATTAGAAATGGTTAAAGAAATAAAAGCATTTGGATTAGAAAATGATTACAAAATTAGTATAAAGAATAGATTAAATAAGTTTGAACAAATGCAGCGAAAAACAGAATTATTTTCAGCAACGATATTAGCTTCTGCCCAAATGATTTTGAAGCTAGGTATAGTTTCCGTTATTTTTGTTGGGAGCATTTTACTCTTAGAAAGTAAGATTAATTTATTTACATTTATTGTATTTCTATTTTCTTCTGGGTTAATTTATGAACCTATCAATTCACTTATGAATGCATTAACAGAAATATTACAGGCAGAAGTTTTGGTTGATCGTATTGATAGTATAAAAGAAGAAAAAGTAGAGAAGGATATTTTAAATGCTGATTTGGAAAAATTAGATATTTTATTTGAGAATGTGTGTTTTAGGTATGATGATATGAATGTATTAAATAATGTTACATTTATTGCTCAAGAAGGGAAAAAGACAGCTCTAGTAGGTTCATCAGGTTCGGGCAAATCAACGGCTTTAAAGCTTGCAGCGGGATTTTATAAACCTAATAAAGGTAGAATATGCGTAGGTGGAGAGGATATAGCAAAATTAAATTCAGAAGAACTTTTAAAGTATTACTCAATAGTTTTTCAGGATGTCTTACTTTTTGATAATACTATTTTAGAGAACATTAGATTAGGAAATAAAAATGCAACAGATAAAGAAGTTATTGAAGCTGCAAAGCTAGCTAATTGCCATGAATTCATATCAAAGCTCCCAGATGGATATAACACGTATATTGGAGAAAATGGTAAGTTGTTATCTGGAGGAGAGAAACAACGACTTTCAATTGCAAGAGCAATAATTAAAGATGCGCCGATAGTATTACTTGATGAGGTAACTTCGGCATTGGATATACAAAACGAAAATTTAGTACAAGAGGCAATTAATCGTATTACAAGGAATAAAACTGTAATAGTAATAGCTCATAAATTAGATACTATAAAAGATTGTGATAGTATTGTTGTATTTAATAAAGGAAGAATAGTTGAATGTGGAAATCATGAAGATCTTATAAAACTTAATGGATTTTATAAGAATTTAGTAGATGCGCAAAGAGATACTTATAAATGAAAAATATAATTTGTTAAACTATATATTTAGTTATAAGAGTGTTATTGCTATGTTATTAAATTATATTTAACATACGGCGACATGTTGGAAAATAGGGATGATGTGTTTTTAGTTCTTAAAAATATCATGAGTATTTTTATCATAAAGCAAAAATAATCTTAATCCTTTATTAAAAAAATATACTAAATTATATGATCAATGTTTGTGAGATTTTAAGAGTGCATGAGAATAGAGATATTGTTTTGATCTAGTCTGAGATTTAGAATTTATTTGAAATTAGGTGATTAAATTTTATTTATGATATAGTGAAAAAATATTAAGGAAGAATTTATTATTGAGGTGATTAAAAATGAAACAAAATATGAAAGAACAGTTATTGACTAAGAAGCCTTTATCATTAATGTTTCAATTATCTATACCAGCAGTTATTGGTATGGTAGTTATAGG